>CAYFOR010000041.1:0-22413 GCA_964344785.1 uncultured Piscirickettsiaceae bacterium | reverse complement strand
CGTCATCAATAACCAATTGAATTTATTCGATTAAACGTTGGGACACCAGTGATTGTAACTGTATCAAGCAGTACTCTGTCATGCCGTACAAGATTCAGAATACACCCTATTGTATTCCACTCATTGATCCATAATCGGTATAGTCAGGGTAACGGTTGCACCTGTATCGGGACCATCACTGTCAACCAGCACCCGACCATTGATCGACCGGAGAAAATTGGCGGTTGCATGCAACCCAAAACCGCTACCGCGACGTTTGGTTGAGTAGCCGAATGTAAACAGCTTGCACTGTTGCTCCTCACTGATTCCGATACCGTTATCCACCACCAGAATCCTGAGACAGTCAACCTGATCGAACGGACCACGAAAGGCCCTGATCATGATCTCGCCTCCCGATTCCCCCTTGAAGCGCTCATCAACCGCATCCACGGCATTGGTGACCAGATTGATCAGTGCCTGCATCAGCTGATTTCTGGGAAGCATGAAGCTCGTCTCCTCCAATGTCAGCTCAGTCTCCAGTGCAATTCGGCGCTTTTGCGCCGACTCGCGCGTCAGCATCAAGACATCATCCAGCAGGTTGCGAACATTGGTCTGCGTCGCCTGCTGGTCCATCTTGAACCCCTTGCGATGCAGCTCAACGATCTCCGCGATATAGTCTGCCCCCTGTTTGACCATCCCCAGTGCCGAGAGGTCACTGTAGCGATTTTCGCCTTCTCCGATCAGCTCTCTCATGGTTGTCGGTAGCACCTGCATCAACTCATCCAGACGCCTGTTCCTCTCTTCGGCATCGTCCCATGTCTGTTTGTTGAACCGCTCTATCGTACTGACCAACTTCAGATAGACCCGCATCTGCTGCCGCAGCTGACTGACGCCGTTATTAATTCCCTGAATCGAGTTGCCGATCGTATGCAGCAGCGTCGCAGACATCTCTGCAACCCCCGCCTGGAATGCGGCATATTGCTGTTTCGATTCTGCCAGCCTGATATCCCGCAAATCCACCAACGTCAGTACCCCCCCTTCAATATGATGGCTGTCATCCCTGAAGACTCCACCTTGCAGCAGCACCGGAAAACTGCCTCCACCCTGCTGTATCAGCTCCCGCTGACTGCTGTGGCTTTCCGGTCTCAACAGTTGCCCAAAGGCAGTGAGACGCACCAGCTCCCAATCCAGTTGATCATGATCCTGGCGAATCAGAACCATCTGATATCGACTATCCTCTTTTTCGAAAGGGATCAGTGCAACCTGTACCGTTTCGGTTTTGTCATACTCATCCGCTGCCGGAATCGTCAGCGTTGAAACCAGCTCCTGCGGATCATCTGAAAACGGCTCGGGAAGATCTGCAATCAAACGATCCAGACCGCTCCCCTTGAGTGCCGATTCCCCAACCTTCAATACCTGCTGTGTTCGGTAATTGACTGCAGTCACCTGTCGGCTCTCCGCTTCAGCCAATATGCAGCAGATGGGGGCATCATCGATCAGCTGTTTGAAATAGTGCGGACGCTGTTCCTGTAATCGTTGTATTCGCTGTTGCACAGCCTGCAACCGCTCAACATCAAATGAAAACTGCTCACGACCCTTGCGCCCCTCTACAAACATTGAAGAGACTGCTTTTCCCGTCAACGCTTCACTGGTCATGCGTGTCATCCGCTCTACCACCTGGTTCACCTCGGTCACTTTTCCGAAGCGATCGGTGATGATCATTCCCTCGTTGAGTGAATGCATCACCTTCAGCAACTGGTTTCTCGAGAGCTGCTCTCTCCTGCGAATTTCCCGATAGTGGTTCAGGTGGATCGCCACCCTTGCCAGCAATACCTGTGAGGTGATCGGCTTCGGCACATAATCGGCCCCACCCGCCTGGAACACCCAGTCGATCCCCTTGTCCGTCTTCAGGTCGACGGTAAAGATGACCGGTATAGAACTCATGGACGGCATCATCTTGATATGCCTACAGATATCAACACCATACACTTCAGGTATATGCTCGCCCAACAGCACCAGATCCGGCTCGATCTCGGCAACACGTTCCAGCACATGACCACCGTTATGCGACAGATAAACCTGATACCCGCCCTGATTGCTCAGCAGTGTGGAGACGTACTGCTGCACAACCGGATCTCCATCCGCCACCAGTACCTTGCCACATCCCTCCTCTGCCTCTGGAGTCCCCAGAAAGGATTGTGTCTGCTTGATATCAAGATAACGCTGATAGGAGATCACCGCATTGCGGGTGATCTGGTAGAGTTCATCGGCGCTTGCCGGTTTGGTCAGCAGAATGAAATCATGCTGCAATGCCTGCTGAATCTCATCAATCGGATAATCGGTATAGGCGGTGATTACAACAATATAGATGGTCGGATCCTGCTTACGCAGCTTGATCGCCGTCTCAAGCCCACTGATCCCCGGCGGCATCCGCATATCAACCAGGGCCACCGGTACGATCTCCCCCTGTGAAAGGGCTTCGGCATGCTTCCGCACGGCCTCCATCCCGCTACTGGCTATAATCAGCTTGTAATGCCGGTCAGATTCTGTCGCGGGATCGGCCACAGACGGCTCAAGGTCAATCAGCCCTTTAAGCTCCTGCTCCCACTCGCTTGAGTCACTATCATTGCCAAGAATCGTCTTGTAGGTATCCAGTACTCTCGCATCATCATCAACGAGCAGTATAGACTCCCTGCTGACGTAACCAGACATCGCCCCCATGTCCCTCTCCATTGATCAACAGCAAACTTTCAGGAGATCCTTTCCGACAGTCGCCTTATTTTCTCTCTCCTAACTGAAGGCTTTCAACATCAGGGAAACGACACCAGCAAGAGTCGCTCCAACCATCCAGCGGGTTAACTTGGTCTCTGCATCGAAATGCTCTCGCGTAACAAGATTCTCCTGAGAGTCCACCAGTACGCGCACTACAGTCTCAGCCTGCTTCTCATCGAAACCGGCCTCCTGCAGCTTTCTGGTGAAGGTAAGCGTATCGAATGTCACTGATGCCATACCTCATAGTATACACCATCACAATCAACCTCCGAAATATGGTGGGTATTCAGTTCAGACAACCGAATCCGGCTGATCCGCGCCCTCTTTTTCCGGCTGCATCAGATCTTCCTTGCTGACCCCAAGCGCCAGAATCGCATTACTGGCCACATAGATGGAGGAGTAGGTGCCCACCAGTACCCCCACAATCAGTGCCAGTGCAAAACCGTGAATCACCTCGCCACCAAGGAAGAACAGAGCCAGCAGCACGATCAGTGTGGTGATCGAGGTCATCAAGGTACGTGACAGGGTTTGACTGAGTGAGAAGTTGACCACCTCTACCGGTGTTCCCTTACGCAGCTTTCTGAAGTTCTCGCGAATACGGTCGAACACCACAATGGTGTCATTCAACGAGTAGCCGATCACCGCCAGAATGGCCGCCAACACCGTCAGATCAAACTCGATCTGCAGTAGCGAGAAAACGCCCAGCGTGAGTACCACATCATGCACCAGGGCCGCTACCGCACCAATCGAGAAGCGGTACTCGAAACGCAGTGCCACATAGATCAGAATCGCGATCAGTGAAAAGAGTACCGCCAGACCGCCATCCTCGGTCAGCTCATCTCCAACCTGCGGTCCGACAAACTCGACCCGGCGCATGGAGACCTCGCCGGTACTCTGCAGGGTCTCCAGTACCGCACTGCTCAGTTCGGCCGACTTCATCCCCTCACGTGGAGCCAGACGAATCAGTACATCCTGAGCGGTTCCAAAGTGCTGGACAACCGCCCCCTCAAGACCGGCACCATCCAGTGCCGCCCGCACCCGGTTCAGCTCAACCGGAGTTGAATAACCCACCTCGATCAGCGTCCCTCCAGTGAAATCGATGCCGGGGTTGAGCTGTTGAACTGCCAGTGATGCAATCGAGACCAGTAACAGGACGGCAGAAAAGATCGTCGCCAAGCGGCGCTTGCCCATGAAGTCGAAGCTGAATCCATCTTGAATAATCTGCATTTTTCCGCCCTGGTAATAAACCTAATTGAAACGATCCGCCAAAATCCGTAACCGACTCAGATTGCGAGTTGTTCGACCCTGCGCCCACCGTAGATCAGATTGATCACCCCGCGGGTACCCATGATTGCGGTAAACATCGAGGTCACAATCCCGATCGAAAGGGTTACGGCAAATCCTTTGATCGGCCCGGTTCCGAATGCAAACAGCACAACGGCCGCAATCAGCGTGGTGACATTGGCATCCATGATGGTGGAGAAGGCCTTGTCATAGCCGGCATGGATGCTGGCCTGGATGGTGTTTCCATTGCGTAACTCCTCGCGGATACGCTCAAAGATCAATACGTTGGCATCCACCGCCATTCCCACTGTGAGCACAATTCCGGCAATGCCGGGCAGCGTCAGGGTCGCCTGAATCAACGAAAGCACCGCAACAATCAATACCAGATTGAGAGTCAGCGCCAGATTGGCCACCAACCCGAACACCCGGTAGTAGATCGCCATGAAGATCAGCACCATAATGAATCCGACCACGACCGACTGGAACCCCTTGTCGATATTGTCCTGCCCCAGGCTTGGACCAACGGTACGCTCTTCCACAATCTCCATCGGTACGGCCAGTGCACCAGCACGCAGCAACAGCGCCAGGTCTCGTGCCTCTTCGGTACTGTCCAGTCCGGTCACCTGGAAACGCTTGGAGAGTTGATCGCGGATGACGGCCACATTGATCACCTCCTGTGAAGTCTTGCGTACCCGAATGCGCTCACCATCCTTGATTTTGGTCTCGCTCTTGTTCTCGATAAAGACCACAGCCATTCGCTTGCCGATATTGTCACGGGTGCCGTTGGACATCCGCCGAGCCCCCTTTCCATCAAGGGTGATGAACACCGCAGCGCTGCCGGACTGCTGTTCAATACCGGATGCGGCATCGATAACCGACTCTCCGGTCAGCATCACCCGACGCTTCAGCAGGACCGGGGTTCCATCCCGCTCCTTGTAGAGCAGGGCTCCCGCCGGCAGACGACCGCTGCTGGCCGCCTCATAGGCGTCATGCCCTTCTGCAACCAGCCGAAACTCCAGCGTAGCGGTCGCACCGAGGATCTCCTTGGCCCTGGCCGTATCCTGAACGCCCGGCAACTGAACCACGATTCGGTTCTTGCCCTGCTGCTGGATGACCGGCTCCGCCACACCCAACTCATTCACCCGATTTCTCAGTGTAGTGATATTCTGCTGCAGTGCAAACTTGCGGCTCTCATCAATCTCCTGATCGGAGATCTTCAACTGCATCAGATAGGTGCCATCCTGCTCCTGATCGCTGATCAACAGGCGTGGGTACTCCTTGCTGATCCTGTCCACTCCCTGCTCCAGCGCCGCACTGTTGTCAAACCGGACCAGCATGCCTCCCTCCTTGGCGCGCATGATTCCCTTGTAGCGAATCTTCTCCTTGCGCAAGATGACCCGGAGATCGCTCACATAACGCTCCTCCGCCTTGGTGATCGCGGCATCCATATCCACCTCCATCAGAAAGTGGACACCTCCACGCAGATCAAGACCGAGATACATCGGTTCTCCCCCTAACGCACGCAGCCACCCTGGTGTGGTCTGAGCGAGATTGAGTGCCGTGATATAACCATCCCCCAGCTCCTGTCGAACCCACTCCAGACCAGACAGTTGATCCTCGGTATTGTTGAAGCGAACCAGCAGCATCTCCCCTTCCTGTTCAACCGATTTGTAGCCAACACCGTGTCGATCCAGTATGGCGGATACCTGACTACGAGTCTCTGCGGGCATCCCCCCCCGCTCATTGAAGGTGACCTGAACAGCTGGATCTTCCCCGTAGAGGTTCGGCAGTGCATAGATCGCAGCGACCAGTACCACCGTTGCAATCAACAGATATTTCCATAGTGGATATTGATTAATCATTATGAGTCTATCGCCTTATCATTGAATCGCCTGATCGCATCCTTGGTACCATAACCGAAATGCACTGAGGCGGCGGACAGAGGGGTTCTCCCCTGCCAACAAGCAGCACCGCACACCGCACTCGGATCAGGAGCCTTCCTGCTTCATCGTCCCTTTCGGCATCAGCTGGGAGACATGCTGCTTCTGCACCGTCAGGGTGACATTGTTGGCCACCTCCAGATCGATAAAATTCTCACCAACCTTGCGAATCTTGCCCAGAATACCGCCAGCGGTGACCACCTCATCCCCTTTGGAAAGTTCCTCTACCATCCTGGTGTGCTCTTTTGCCTTTTTCTGTTGTGGACGGATCAACAGAAAGTAGAAAACCACAAACAGAATGACCATCGGCAGCAGCCCTGCCCAAGCATTTGGCTCAGCGGCCGGAGCGGCATTGGCCATCGCATCAGAGATCAGAAAGCTCATCGTAGTATCTCCCAAATTACAGTTATCTTGAAACCGGTGTGTAGCAACCTAAAACCGGCTCCTGAAACAGATCAACATCCCACAAGGCACAGACATCCATCTGCAAAGACCATTCTGCGGTACAAAAACGCTGGTTTCAGGGGCGGGCCAAGTCAACTACCCAAAAAAATTGCGGCGATTCTACCTTACTCCACTCCCCCTTTCGAGCGGCCCTGATAAAAATCGCTGACGAATTGAGTCAGATTGCCCGCCTCAATGGCCGTGCGCAATCCACGCATCAACTCCTGATAATAATAGAGATTGTGGATGGTATTGAGACGTGCCCCCAGGATCTCATTGGCACGCTGCAGGTGGTGGAGATAGGCCCGACTGTAGTGCCGACAGGTCATGCAACCACACTGGGAGTCGAGCGGTGCGGTATCGAGCTTGTGGGTGGCATTGCGAATCCGCACATCACCATGACGAGTAAAAAGGTGCCCATTGCGGGCATTTCGAGTCGGCATCACACAGTCAAACATATCAATACCGCGCACCACCGCCTCCACAATATCTTCAGGCCGTCCGACCCCCATCAGATAGCGGGGATGGTCCTGTGGCATCCGTTCAGAGAGGTGATCCAGAATACGGATCATCTCCTCTTTCGGCTCCCCGACCGAGAGCCCGCCAATCGCATAGCCATCAAAACCGATCCCTGTCAGATGCTCCAACGACTCGGAACGCAAACCCGTATGCATCCCCCCCTGAACAATCCCGAACAGTGCACTGTCCGACGCCCCATGTGCCTCCTTGCAGCGTAGCGCCCAACGCATCGACAGTTCCATCGATTCCCGTGCCACTGCCTCATCCGCCGGATAGGGGGTACACTCATCAAACACCATCACAATGTCCGACCCCAGCGCATGCTGGACCGCAATGGCCTCCTCAGGCCCCAGAAAGACCTTGCTGCCATTCACCGGAGAGCGGAAATGGACCCCATCTTCGGTAATCTTGCGCATCTCACCAAGACTGAAGACCTGAAAGCCGCCAGAGTCGGTCAAAATCGGCCGCTGCCAGTGCATGAAGTCATGGAGATCACCGTGCGTAGCGATCACTTCGGTACCGGGGCGCAGCATCAGATGGAAGGTGTTGCCCAGAATGATCTCGGCACCCAGTCCCTCCAGCTCCTCGGGCGTCATCGCCTTGACCGTGCCGTAGGTTCCGACCGGCATGAAGGCGGGGGTCTCGATGGTTCCCCGCTCAAAACCGAGGCGGCCGCGACGGGCCAGCCCATCCTGTTGCAACTTCTCAAACTTCACAGCTGGTACTCCAAGAACATCGCATCTCCGTAACTGAAAAAGCGGTATCGCTTTGCCACCGCATGTCGATAGGCAGCCATCACCCGTTCATAGCCACCAAAGGCAGTCACCAGCATCATCAACGTCGACTCGGGAAGGTGGAAGTTGGTCAACAGCGCATCGACAACCTGGAAGCGGTAGCCTGGGGTGATAAAGATATCGGTCTCACCACTGAATGGCTCCAGCTGACCTGTTCCGGCTGCACTCTCCAGACTGCGTACCGCCGTCGTGCCCACAGCTACAATCCGGCCACCCGCTTTTTTGGTCCGCTCCACCTGTTCGCATAGTGCCGCATCAACCTGACACCATTCACTATGCATGACATGTTGCTCAATCTCCTCCACCCTGACCGGCTGAAAGGTACCTGCCCCGACATGAAGGGTGACAAACCCCAAATGAATACCCTGCGCCTGTAACAACTCCAGCACGCCGTTCGAGAAGTGGAGACCGGCTGTCGGTGCGGCAACCGCTCCCTGGTGACGTGCATAGACGGTCTGATATCGATCCTGGTCCACCTCATCTGCAGTACGCTCGATATAGGGGGGCAGCGGTGTACGGCCGACACGCTCCAACCATTCAAGAACCGTTCTTGAGGGGGCGAATCGAACCACAAACAGTGCGCCCTCCCGCCCACGGACCTCTGCCTCCAGCTGCCCTTCAAACTCAAGTCTGGCTCCACGCTTCGGGGATTTGCTGGCACGAACATGGGCCAGCACAGTATGCTCATCCTCGATCCGCTCCACCAGTAGTTCCACCTTCCCGCCACTCGACTTCTGCCCCAGCAGACGTGCAGGAATCACCCGGGTATCGTTGAAAACCAGCAGATCACCTGGGCGCAACAGCTCATGAATCTCGGAAAAATGACGATCCTGAAGTTGCCTACCAGAGAGATCCAGCAGGCGGCTATCCCCTCGCTCAGCCGGAGGGTGCTGGGCAATCAGTTCATCGGGAAGATCAAAATGGAAGTCACTCTTGCGCATGGCGCGCTAACAGCTTATCTGTCATCGAGTCAGATCGTGATTCGAGCGCTGCAAGAAGCTGTAATCCAACCTTATTCGTTATAGTGTTTTTCATTTACCCAAACTCTCCACATCCCTCGACCCATGCACCACACGGATAATCTCTACGAAATCCGGCTTAATGCGGTACAAAACCAAGTAGTCCCGACAGGGGAAGATTCGTAGGCCTGCAGCAACATCCTCCCGCTGTCGTCCAATCTCCGGGTTTTCACCAATGGTGTTTGTACAGCAGTTCTTCAGGATGTCTACAAATTGTAATGCAGCCATAAGATTATCTCTGGCGATATAGATACCGATATGCTTCAGATCAAGCCGTGATTCCAGCGTGAACTGCACCGATCTTTTCATGAACGGTGTTTATGATGTGCTGCTCGTATCTCCGATTTGATCCCTTCAAAGAACTCATCGTTCGCTTCATGAGTGCGCCCAGCATCCAGGTCATCGATCCCTTTCTGGATCTCCTCTTTCCACTGCTCTCGTGTCCATGCCCCGGTAATATCCGGTACCGCATCATCCACCTTGTCTCGCACCGTCACCACGTAGATATGGTCTGCTTCTACATGGAACGATTTAGAGATGTTTGCCGGAAGCTCACTCCCTCTCATTTCTAGTGTTAGTGTGCTCATGGTGCTGTAGTCAATTAAAACCGGATTCCTGTATCCAGTATATCTCTCATTCCATCAGAAGAAAAATTGCTCTTCGTTAGTGTAAAGCAACCATAAAAAATGGTCATCTACCGATGTAAATGACCATTTTCATAAAACAGAGGTAGCGGATTTCAGAGGTGAGCTAACGGATATAGTCGAACAGCGAGAGTCCCTGAATCTTGGTGTAGGCCTGCTGTGCCGCCTGCATCCCCACCTGCTCGATATTGAACTGGGAGATGGCCTCGGCATAGTCCACATCATTGATGCCGGAGAGGGTCTCCTTCATCTTGGTGACGAACCCCTCTTCCACGCTGGTGTGGCGTTCAATCATGTTCATGCGTGCACCAATCTTTGCCTGAACCTCAAGAATACGATCAATACCTGTATCCAGGTTGTTCAGCAGACCATCTGAAGAGGTCACTGTCGGATTATCCGGATCTGCGGGGTCGAGCCACTCGATCATGTCTCCCAGAGTGGCGAAGATGTCATCATCATCCCCACTACTGAGGTCACCGAAAACCTCCTGCCCACTATCGCGGGAGATCACCTTCTGCCCGTCACTGATCGGGATCTGTCGGTTGGTGCTGTTGCCATCAAAGGTGACGGTGTCATTTTTGGGGTCTTCACTCTTGAATGGTCCTGGAGCAGTCGGTGATTTGGAACCGGCAAAAATATACTCTCCCTGCTCGTCCCGTGAATTGGCCAGGTTGAATACCGCCTCACGAATCTGTCGTAGCTCCATTGCAATAGCGGTACGGCTTGTGGATGAGTTGGTATCACTCATCCCCTGCAGCGCCAGTTCACGTGCCCGCTGGATATTCGTGGTAACCCCTTCCAGCGTAGACTCCTGCAGCGCAAGAGAGGCCTTTGCCATATCTGCATTGCGCATATACTGTTCTGACATGGAAATGGATTCTTTCAGATTGAGCGTGACTGCGGAGTTGACCGGATCTTCGGATGGTCGGAGGATCTTGCGACCTGTTGCCAACTGAAGCTCGGTCTTGCTCAGATCGGCCTGCCGATCCAGAATGGCATTGACCCCCTGCTGTTGCATACTTACGGTTGCGATACGCATTTTCCTACTCCAAGTTATCTCTTACTTACACTACATTCAATACGGCCTTGAACAGCTCATCAGCCATGGAAATTACCCGGGTTGATGCCTGATACATCTGCTGGAACTTCAGCAGGTTGGCCGCCTCTTCGTCCAGATTGACCGCTGCGTGGTTGTCTCTGGAAGCCTGGGCATTTTTCACGATGGACTCCTGTGCCACACGGTTTACATCTGCATAGTGGGTCTGTACACCCACCTCGGAGACCAACTGTCCATAATTCTCCTGGAAGGTGGCGGTTGCTACGCCGTTGGAACCTGCCGAAAGCAGCTTTTCGGTTTGCAGTGCCACCATGTCCAGCATATTCTGGTTGTTACCGGACTCATCCGGCTGATCGGAAGCGGCAATGGAGGCAATCTGTGCCGCTGTCAATGCCATGCCGATATTCTGCGAAGCGTTACGGGTTGCATGTACCACAATCTCCTCACCCTCTTCCATCTCACCCTGGTAGGTGTTGAGCTGAAAGACCAGTCCGTCGTGTACCACACCACCGCGGATGCTGGTGTCCTTCAACTGGGTGGTCTCTGCGGTGTCGAGAACACGCTCTTCCTGAGTATTCTGGTTGGTAATCACAAAGCTGGTGCCGTTATAGGAGAGCGCATAGTCATCCGTGGTCAGCGCCTTGATTGAACTCTTGACCATCCGGTAAGTACCCTCACTGAGACCACTGGCAGAGATGTCACCTGAATCCGCCACAGTAACCTCAATGTCCTGATCGGAAATCAGCTTGATCTTGTCATCGCTGGTTGCCTCTGCCGTGATACCGGTCTCGGATGATTCTGCATTGATCGCGTCCACAATGCTGGCAGCCGTTGCCGTTGCAGTTGCTCCGGCCGCAACATCACCGATCAAGGTGCCGTTGAGCGTCAGACCGGTCACCGCATTTGCGGTAACAGGACCTACCTCAACCTCACCATTGTTCAGTGGAATGGAGACGGAGAGCAGCGCACTGGAGTCGGTCTCGGCGATGGCACCATCGAGTGTCATCTTGGTAATGCCGTCAACACTGGTGGTCTCACCCAGGCTGAAAAAGTTGTTGCCGGTATCGCTGTCACCATTCATCCCATAGCCACTGCGGTGCTGGGCATTGATGGTTGCAGAGATCGCAATCGCCATTCTTCCCAGTGAATTCTGGGCGGTCGTCAGAATATCCTTGGTGAAGTCAACGATTCCCCCGGCACGCCCCCCCTTGATTGCAGAGGTGATGTCGATATCGGTCTGCCCCATCTTCATGTAGAGCTTGAATGTCTCACTCTGATTGTACTGACTACTCCCAAGAGTCAATTCGTTATAGCTAGTATCGGCAACTAATGCCTGCCCTTTGCCGATATAGATATTGACCATGCCTTCCTGCTCATTGGTAGTGATACCAACGTACTCGGCAAGCTCCTTGGTCAGCTGATCACGACGATCCAGAAGATCGTTGGGTGGCTCATTTCCACCATTGGAGGCGTTGGAGATCTTGGCATTCAGATCAGCAATCGACATGCTGATGCCGTTAATCCGGGAGACAGTGGCGTCCATCTCCTCCAGCGTCTGGCTGCGAACCGTCTCCATCTCGGAGTGCAGGGTATTGAAACGGGTGACCAGCGCCTCACCTTCACCCTGCAGCACCTGACGTGCAGGAATTGAAGAAGGCGCTGCAGTAAGGTCATGCATCGCATTGAAAAATGTACTCATTACCGGCGTCATTCCCATCTCTGGATTGGCCAAAATCTCATCAATGGTCGATGCATACTCATGGTAACTGTTGTAGTGATTGGCACTGGAAGTCGCTGTATTGAGATTCTTGGTCAGGAACTGGTCGTAGACACGTGTAACCTGTCCACCCTCAACACCCGTCCCCATATACCCCTGGTTGGTCCGCATCGCATCCTGCATATTGAGGTCTGCGCGCTGCCTGGAGTAACCGTCAACACCCACATTGGAGATGTTGTTACTGGTGACCGAAAGCGCTGAACGATAAGCAGAGAGTGCTGATGTTCCGAGGCCTAACATGGATGGTGCAGTCATGATCTTGTGTCTTTTTCAAATGGTTCCTGCCTAGAAATAAGCATGAACCGTGCCAAGATCAATTTTCTCTGGAAATCAGCCGATGACTGTCGGTAGAAGGGCGTTCAGATTGGAGTGCCGACAGCGGGAACCGGTCGGCTAGGGTGTACAATCAGGCGCCTTGTCCGACTTGTGACGGTGCAGCCATACCCTCCACAGCAGGGGTGTCCGACTGACTTGCCGGTTTCGTTCCAACCGCAGGGGCAACCACCGGCATTGGAGCAGTTCGGATACAGTAGTATCGTGCCTTTTGACGGTCTGAACGCAACATCCGGATCTTGCCGCGTGGATCTGAAGTCTCCCCACCCAGCAGCCGCCTGTCATCCGCCGCATGATAAAAGGCACCCTCGATCAGAATAACCCCATTGTTATAGGGGCCCGCCTGTTCTCCCAGAATCAGCTCATCCACCGTCGGCAACTGCGCACCCTGTGAGCGGCAGGCAAGCCTCGCCTGCAACAGTGTCACCGGCCTGTTTCTATCCTGAGGCGCGGGCAGCAGCCAGCGGCGCTGTTGCAGTGGATTCCGATAGTGCGGAAAGGGGGTTCTATACAGGTAGTCAAACAGCAGTTGAGCATGACGCTCGGCAATCTTGTGCGCCTGATCGGTGACCGTGAAACTCTTGGAGAAGCCATCCCGCAAGCGAATCAGGGTCAATGTTGCTCTCAACTGCCGCTGACTCATTTTGGTATAGGTGACATAGGCAAACACTCCGGAGACTCCCTCCTTCTGCGCCAGTGCCTCCAGTTGCGGAGAATCCAGCTTGATATCCTCGGGTAGCTCGGCCGGTTTGATACCATCAAAGGAGAAGTGAAGCTTCGGGTTCTCGATTCGATTCTCTTCGGTCAGCCGGTCGTAATAACCGATCAGATCGGAATCGTAGGTTCGCCACAACTTCCCCGTGGTTCTCCCCCGCATCTTGTCCACCTGCTTCAGCAGGGTCTTGATCGTGGCCGGCTCTTTCTGCTCCAGATGGAGGCCACGAAAGATATCACGCACCAGCTTGTACTCCTCGATATCAGCCGCAAAGATCACCGGGATCGAAGGCCAGACCTCGATTGAGTCGTCTTCAGGGGCCAACAGAGAGGCGGCACCACTCTGCAGCCAGATCGTAATCAGAACTCCGAAAAGCAGACGGATAACCATCATTACTCAAACAGGCTCACACCACGCTGCTGCAGATGGGTAATGGTATCAACCGTCTGATCACTTTCATCTTTCGTATCGGCTGTCTCTCCCTCTGCCTTTTCAGCAGGCTCCACCGCCTGGTCCGTGGCGATACCGGCCTGCCGTATCACCGAGTCGACAATCTGGTTGGTCAGACCCAGCCCCCCCTTCGCGGCGATCCGTCTGGCCAATTCGCTATCCTGCATCTCCTTGAAGCTCTTGATGGCCGAACTGGAGAAGAGACCATCCTCTGAAACGGTTGCACGCATGCTCTTGAGCATCATCTGAATGAAGAGCCCCTCAAACTGGCGGGTTGCCGCTTCCAGTGCGGCACGTTGATCACTGGAGGCCAACTTGCGGATCTCTTCTCCCCTGGAGAGATCCTGAGAGAGTGATGCGGTGAAACTACTATTCGATGTATCAAACATGATCAGAGCACCACCAGTTGAGCCTTGAGCGCACCGGCCCGTTTCAGTGCCTCAAGAATGGCAACCAGATCTCCAGGCGCCGCACCTACCGCATTGACCGCATCGACCAGTTGATCCAGGCTCACGCCACCATCAAACAGGAACATCGGATTCTTCTCTTCCTCCACTGCCAGCTCGGAGTCGTTCTGCACTACCGTCTCCCCACCTGCCAGCATATTGGGCTGCGTCACTTCCGCCCCCTCCTTGATGGTCACCACCAGTGACCCGTGGGTAACGGCTGCAGGACTCACCTTGACCTGATTATTGATCACCACCGTACCGGTTCTGGAGTTGATGATCACCTTGGCCGCCGCCGCTGCCGGGGCCACTTCCAGATTCTCCAGCATCGAGAGAAATTCGACATGATGACGAGGGTTTTTCGGTGCGACCACCTCGATCGATACCGAGTCGACTGCATCCGCAGTGCCTTCACCATAGAGCTCATCAATGGCATCGGCCACCCGTTTAACCGTCGTAAAATCACTCTGGTGAAGGTTGAAGGTCATCTTTCCGCGCTTCACGAATGTGGCGGGGACCTCCCGCTCGACGATGGCCCCTTCCGGTACACGGCCCACTGTCAGGGTATTCACCTGTACCTTCGACCCATCCTGACCGTTGACACCGAAGCCACTCACCACCAGGCTTCCCTGGGCAATGGCATAGACCTCACTGTCGGCACCTCGGAGCTGGGTCATCAACAGCGTACCACCCACCAGACTTGAGGCATCTCCCAGCGTGGAGACGGTAATATCCATCTTCTGCCCCTGTTTGGCAAAGGGGGGCAACTCTGCACTCACCATCACTGCCGCCACATGGCCGGTATCCACCGCGACACCCGGTGGGGTCTGAATACCGAAGTGGCTCAACAGGCTGGTGAGACTCTGTCCGGCAAACTTGGAGTTGTTATCTCCCGTTGCGTTGAGCCCAACAACCAATCCGTAACCCACCAGCGGGTTGTCTCGTACCCCGGAAACCGAGGCAATATCCTTGAGTCGCTCGGCCTGTGCCTGTGAAGAGAACACCCATAGTGCTGCCAGCGTGATAATCAGGATAAAGAGGAGTGTCTTGCCCACCCCTTTCTCCTTGGGAAGCTGCTCGACCGGGATCTGTTTCTGATATGTCTGCTGTTTCATCGTCGTTCGCTCAAACCAAATCAAATTTCAAGGTATCTGTTAGAAAGGCCACAGTGAGCTCATAAAGAACTGTGTCAGCATGCTGGGTGTATTGGTGTTATCGAGAATCCCACCATTGCCCACATAGACAATCTGGGCGTCTGCAATCTGGGTTGAAAGCACGGTATTGTCCGTTGTGATGTCGGCAACCCGCACAATACCGGAGACCCGAATCAGTTCATCACCCTGGTTGATGGTCACCTGTTTCTCGCCACGCACCCGGAGGTTGCTGTTGGGCAACACCTCGACCACGGTCACCGTGATATCACCGGTCAACTCATTCTTCTGCTCCGCTGTACCGTTGCCTGTAAACTCCTTGGTGCTGTCTCCAAGCAGATCCGTCCCTGCCGCGTCGGTAAAGGCATTCAAAATATTGGAGTTGGGCATCCCCGGTATCCGGGGGATCGACAGGCTGTCTTCCTTCGACGCTGTGGTCTTTGCCTCCTTCTTCGCGGTCATCTTCTCCTTCAGCTTCACCGTGATGACATCACCCACCTGGCGTGCCTGATCGTTGGTATAGAGGGAGTCCTCCCGGCTTGCCTGGTAGATGGAACCGTTGGTGGAGATCTTCTTGGGCTGAACCGGCGCGACCACCGGTTCCCAGCTCGCACGATGACGCTCTGGATTGGTCGCACAACCACCCAGAATGGCTGCCACCATGATCACACTTGCCACTTTACTGAATCTATCCATCACTCCGGCCTACCTTATCCGTTAGCTGTCATTAGGTTCTCTGAATCAGGGTACTCATCATCTGATCCGCCTTCTCGATCACCTTGGAGCTGAGTTCATAGCCCCGCTGTGCCTCGATCAGGTTGACCATCTCGTCGATTGTCTCCACATTGGAGCCTTCGATATAACCACCTCTCAAATAGCCATGACCACCGGTATCCGGCTGTCCTGCAATGACACCGCCGGTTGCATTGGGGTTGTTCTGGAACAGGCTGTTGCCAATGGGAATCAAACCGTTGGGGCTGGCAATGATAAAGTTTCCGATGTAGACCCCATCCGCAGTCAACGGATAGGGTGAACCGTTATAGGGGGCGTTGGCGGTCGCGGTAATCGATGGGTTGGCCTCCTCGATGATTCCGCTGTTGGACACACTGATGGTTCCCACCACACCGCTTCCATTCGGATTATTGGTATTCGGATCAAGCTGTATCGGTGTTCCCGTTGCATCAGACAGTGCCCAGTCACTGTTGTTGACCGCATAGTAGGGAGAGTTGCCATCTCCATTGACACTCTTCAGGCGAAAATGGCCATCCCGTGAGAAGTGGATATTGGCAGAGGTCGAAACATCATCCACCGCCATATAACCGGTTCCTGCCGGATCAGGGCGCACCACCCCAAAGAAGCCATTGCCCTGGATCGCAATATCCAGCGGCTCATCGGTGAGCTGTACGTCTCCCTGGGTAAATACCTTCGAGGTACTGTCCACCTCGACACCGCCACCAATATAGAGCGCGGTCATCTTGGCATCTCCCAACTCGTTTTCAACCCCAACCCCGCGGATCACCTGATAGGCAAGATCATTGAAGTGGGCCAGATCCTTCTTGAAGCCGTTGGTTGCGGCATTTGAGATATTGTTGGCAATGGTCTGCGTACGAAACTCCTGTGCCTTCATCCCGGTGGTTGCAATCCAGAGTGCATCAAACATGATTATCTATACTCCTTTTAGCTGACTCGCAAGATGGAACTGGACCGCTGCGATAGATCATTGGCGGTCTTCATCATCTTGACCTGCATCTCATACTGTCGTGAGCGCTGGATCATCTCCGTCAGGGCCTCGACAGCACTCACATTACTCCCCTCCAGTGCGCCGCTCTTGACCCGAACATCCGGATCAGGCAACGCCGCACTGCCATCTTTCATCTGAAACAGACCGTTCGGCCCCTTTCTCAACTGGTTGATATCGGGGTTGACCAGCATGATTCGGTCCACCAGTGCCAGATCCCCTTCAAACTCTCCAATACCGAATACATTGACGGTCCCATCCGGTGCAATCTCTACCTGTGAATCGGGTGGAATGGAGATCGGCCCCTCATTTCCCATCACCGCCTCACCAGCACGGTTGCGCAGGATGCCGTCACCGCCCACCACCATTGCACCGGCCCGAGTGTAGCCGGTCACGCCATCCTGCCCCTGTACTGCAATCCATCCACTCCCATCCACCGCAATATCGAGTGGATTGTTGGTGATCTCCAGACTGCCCGGCTTGAAATCCTGCATCTCGGTCGTCGCCAGTCCATAGTGACGACTATCATCTTCTGCACGTACCGGCTGATGCATCATGACCGCCAGATCTTTCTTGAAGCCGGTCGTGGTTGCATTGGCCAGGTTATTGGCGGTTACCCCTTGCGCCCGGAACATCTCCGTTGCACCCGACATCGCGGTATATAACATTCGATCCATAGATAATTCCCTAGCGCACTATTTATCTGACAATTTATCGACTTTTCTCATTACTGTTCTCTGGTTGTGCAGCATTTGTGCCAGCAACAAAAACCCGCAAACAGTCTTGTTATTCTCTGTTTGCGGGTGGCTGCTCTCGCATATCGGAGCACAAATTAGTACTCGAACAACGCTATATTGAGGAATACAGCGGAGCGAAAAACAGTCAGCTGCAAGGCGGACGAATGCAGGACTGGCCGTAGCCAATTCAAGCGAGGACAACGCAGCAGACGGCTGTTTTTCGCCCGCCCGAAGGGAACCACACACAGCGCCCAATACAGCGTTGCAGCCATTTGACATAGAATGGCTATGCCTGCATGGTTGCGCCTTGTCTTGAACACTGTGTGTGATTCTGTATTCATCAATATAGCGTTGTTCGAGTACTAGATATTCAGTACGACCTGGTTCATCTCCTTACTGGCGCTGATCATTTTCGAGTTGGCCTGGAAATTACGCTGTGCAGTAATCAGATTAACCAATTCTTCGGTGACGTCTACGGAAGAGGACTCCAGAGACATGGACTTGACACGACCGAAGATGGACTCACCCGGCTCACCTGGACGTGCATCACCGGAGTCATTGGTTGCGGCCCAAAGCACGCCACCTTCCTGATGCAGCCCCTGCGCGTTGTTGAACTCAAACAGGGCAACCTTTCCCAGGTCAATCGTGTTGCCGTTGGTGTAGTTGGCACTGATGACACCATCTTCACCCACATTGACACCAGTCAAAGATCCACTGGCATAACCATCCTGTTCAATATCAACAATGCGGAACTCACTGGCAAACTGGGTTGTCTTGCCGATATCCAGTTCCAGTACTCCTGCATCACCAATGGTTGCATCACCCGCCGCAATGGTCAGCTTTGTACTGGTCTCGATCTTCGGAAGAACCGTGGTGTCGTATACGATGGTGGCACCATCCGCACCGGAAGTGATCTTGCTCAACACACCTGAGCTGTCAAATTCAATCTCACCGATCTTCAGTGAAGTCTCGTTGTTGGCCGGGTAGGTTGTCCCCTGCCCATCTACACGCTGCCCAAAGACCTCCCACTTGCCATCGGTAACCTTGCGAAAGAAAGCGTTCAACGTCTGCTTGCCGCCCAGTGTATCGTAGATGATCGAGGTTACGGAGTGATCGTAGGTGAGATCGTCGGATGGATCGACAGGATCGATCGTTCCATCGGTTCCCACTGGCAACGATACTTCTTCAGTGGTGGCGGTAAGTCCCGCAAAACTGAGCACATCATTGGTGGTTTCATCATCGCCGGTATCTGTAACCGTACCTGCCTCAACCTTGATATCGCTGGTTGAGTAGAGCTTG
The DNA here is from genome assembly GCA_964344785.1 of uncultured Piscirickettsiaceae bacterium. GTDB lineage: Bacteria > Pseudomonadota > Gammaproteobacteria > Thiopontia. The sequence continues at coordinate 3,315 of CAYFOR010000041.1, read as the reverse complement.
ATTGCATCATCGACCAACGATGCAGTTACACCGGTTCCGGTGTTGTTGATGTCATTGACCAGTGAGGTGCGGGTCACGGCTGGAGTCACCTGCTCATCGGTCACGGTCTCTTCGTCTGTATGCAAACCAAGATTGTACATGGTCGTACCGGCACCTACATCGGAGAGAACAATGTCGTCTGTTGAAGAGGAGAGAACCAGTCGTCCTGATGAATTTTCAGTAGCGGTAACCCCGGTGGTGTCCTTCACGGCATTGATTGCCGTTACGAAGTCGGCAACGGTTGTTCCGGCAGTGGTGATCTCGGTGCCATTGAGATTAATCTTGTCATTGGCAGTCAGTGTACGGGCATCATCTTCGGCGGTCACGGATGCATTACCGGTAACCTCAACCTCTGTACCATTGAGTTTGAATGTGCTGCCGACAACCAGGCGCTCTGCAATGGCGGCGGTATCTCCGGTAACCACCGCAGAGCCACGGGGATCAATCCGGGCATCGAGATTGTATGTACCAAAAATGGTCTCGGTTGCCTTGGCCTTGGCATCACTCTGCTCAATCTGGATCTCGGTGGTATTGGTGGAGACCGGGAAATCTACAGTGCCATCCGTATTGTTCTTGGCCTCGTACATGTGCAGGCGCATACCGAAGGAGTTGACCACATAACCGTCGGCATCCATGCTGAAGGCACCGTTACGGGTGTAGAAGTTGTCCTTGACCGCTACGTCTGCGTCATCACTTCCCTCTGAAACCTTGAAGAACCCTCTTCCAGAAATTGCCAGGTCCCAGGTGTTGCCGGTTCCCTGAATGCTGCCCTGGGTGAAGGTCTGGCGTACTCCGGCAATTTCAACACCACCACCTACTGAACCTGAGATGACATCGGAAAACTGTGCGCCTGATTTCTTGAAACCGACCGTACCTGCATTGGATACATTGTTACCGATGGTAGAGAGTTCATAAGTTGCCGCTCTAACTCCGCTCAGTCCGCTGTGTCCGATTCCCATGATAATTTCCTCTTAAAAACTGTTGTGTAGTGTGTATGTAGTGTTCAAGCGCCGATTCTGTTGCCGCTGTGAATCAGTGAATCTGCTTGATCTTGTCTAATCCAATATTCGTGCCATCCGCGAGGAAAAGTTGTGGCGTTTTCATCAAACCGGAGCCGGAGAGAGAGACACTATCGACCTTGACTGACATCATGGTGGAAAAATTCTTCTGTTCACCGCCGATCACGGCACTGGCAGAAACCTGATAATTACCTGCAAACAATTGATTTCCATTATTATCTTTTCCATCCCAGTTAAATGGGACGGTACCTTGAACCTGAGGGCCCATATCGATGCTGCGAACAAGATCACCCGCATCATTCTTGATATCGACCATCAGTGACGCGACACTCTCCGTCAGATTGATCTCCCCTACCGCTGGTTTGCCATCGGTCAATATTGCCGCCGATGAGGGCGCCACTACTTGCCGTCCGACCAGAGTTGCCGCCTGCAGAGATTGCCCATGGCTGAATGCGGCCGTCATCGACTCCATCGAGGTGCTGATCTTGTTGATTCCATCTACAGAGCTGAACTGCGCCATCTGCCCGATAAAGTCACCGTTTTCCATCGGTGCAAATGGGTCCTGATTCTGGATCTGTGCCACCATCAGCTTCAAAAAGTCTTTCTGACCAAGGGTTTGGCTCAGATCTGCAGTCGATGAAGAAGATGCAGTTGCTGTCTGGGTAGCGGTGGCTGTAGTTGCGCTGTTGATGTCCATGATTGATACCTTGAATATTCACTGAAAGGGTTACGTCTACCGTCGAATATGCAATGGATATGCCAGAACACATAGCAGCAGCAACGCCCACCATGGAAAAGGCCCCGGCTTGATACAAGCCGGGGCCTTTTCTATTCACCGAATGGTTGCAGCACTACTGCCCCATTCGCAACGTCCTCATCAGTAACTGTTTGGTAGTATTGATCACCTCAACATTGCTTTCATAGGAGCGTGATGCCGACATCATGTTGGCCATCTCCTCTACCGGATTGACATTGGTCTTGAAGATATATCCGTCTTCATTCGCCATCGGATGATTGGGGTTGAACTGCTTGCTGATGGGCGCATCACTCTCTGAAACCTCCTTGACCCGGACACCACCCGCCTTCTCGATCGGCAGATTGTTGACCTTGTCGAGGATCTCCTCAAATATGGGTGCCTTGGCACGGTAGGCATCCTCCTCCTTGGTCGCCACTGTCTCGGCGTTGGCCAGGTTACTCGCAACGGTATTGAGGCGAACATTCTGGACATGCATGCCAGAAGCTGAAATATCAAATACATTAAAAAGTCCCATTACCTACTCCTTTTTATCTGCCTTGACTGCTGAATGCCTGTTTCAGCGTCTTGAACTTGCCACCCAGCCACTGGACCGTCGCCTGATAACGTACTGCATTATCGGTAAATTCACCCTGCTCGATGTGGGCTTCCACGGTGTTACCATCCACCGATGGTTGAGTTGGAATGCGATACTGCACCCTGGGTTCACTCCCCCCACCAAACTCGAAGTGGCGGTTATGGGTCGTATTCAATTTCTCACTGGAAGCCATCTTCAGCGCAGCCCGGAAATCGATATCCTTCGCCTTGTATCCAGGGGTATCGGCATTGGCCAGATTGGCGGCCAGCAGCTGTGTCTTTTTGGCACGAACATCCAGTGCCTGAGCATGAATGCCGACATACTTATCGAGGATACTGGACATGCTTTACTCCGTCGGTTTTCCGTTGTTTCGGGATCGCTTCACCACTGCCTAGCAACTCCTGTGCCACTCGGAGTTACCCCTGCATCGAATATGGACATAGGAGGTGCCAACCGTGATATTGCAGCCCCATCCATGGTTGGGTGTTAAACTTTTTCTTGATCCGAACAGTTCAATACACATCAACAGGTTCCAATTGACATCCCGGTCCATGGGTAAAAAAACAGCAACAATGATTTCGGTAAGCAGATAAGCCGCCACTGTCTGGAATATTGGACCCATGACTCAAATCGCATCGAATCAATCCAATGTTTTCAAATGGGGCGTCTGGCTACTGCTGCTATCACTCCTCGCCTCTGCAGTTGCAGTCGTTCACTACAAGACTGCACAGGAGGAGCTGACCCAATCAATCCACAAACGTGAGCGCTCACTCGCCCTGGCGAATCAGCTGCGCCAGAGTTCGGATGACTTGACTCGCATGGTTCGTACCTATGTTGCGACAGGTGATCCACGATACAAGCAATATTTTCAAACACTGGTGTCCCAACGTTTAATCGAATAAATTCAATTGGTTATTGATGACGTC
>CAYFOR010000040.1:0-23106 GCA_964344785.1 uncultured Piscirickettsiaceae bacterium | reverse complement strand
AATATGTGCGAGTCAGCCGTTGAAATGACCGTTTGGTGAATAAGGCGGGGTAAAGCGACTGGAACCTGGGCCCAAGGTACACTGCCTTGGGCTTTTTATTATGTCTTTTATCTAAGCAATCTCTGTGCCGTATTACCCTGTAATATTATTTGGCAGAACCTGAATCCGGTTAAAATTCCCCGCCACTTCTGCCATGTATAAGTGGCGGGGAGAGTGGTTTAGTCTTAATGTTATTTTTAATCAAGAGACTAAAAGGTGTGAAGGCTGCCACCTTCGCTATTAAAATATGCAGGTAGCGTGCCAACTATTTATTGACGCTTCTGAACCTGTGTGATCAGCTCTTCAATAGAAAGGTGGCTGGCCCATCGTTGATCAGGGAAACTTGCATGTCCGCTCCGAACGCTCCCTGCTGGACATCGGGATGTTTCTGTCTTGCGTGCTCTACCAGTGCCTTGAACAGTTGTTCTCCCTGTTCTGGAGGCGCGGCGGTAGAGAACCCCGGACGCATTCCTTTGCGGGTATCTGCAGCCAGAGTGAACTGGGGAACCAATAACAGGCCGCCATCGATCTGTTGAATAGAGAGATTCATCTTTTCAGCTTCGTCGGCAAAGATGCGATACCCGAGGATTCGCTCCAACAACCGTTTCAGTGTGGCCTCATTGTCGTCTGGCTCTACACCCACCAACACCAACAGCCCCTGACCGATCCTGCCGATGGGTTTTCCCGAAACCGTCACCTCAGCCTTGCTGACACGCTGCAGCAGGCCGATCATCGAGCGAAGGGAAACATCATTTTCTCGGGTTCGGTAAAGAGATTGATGTCATAGGCCATCCTGGCCATATTCTGATCCATATTGTTAATTGCAAGGTTCATTTGGTTAATATCACCGCGCATATCAACAATGGCTCCCGACATCAGACCGATATTTTCTGACATGCCATTGATCTGGCCAGCCATCCCGGAGATATTTCGGTTAAGTTGATGCATATCCTGGCTCATTCCACCCATATTGGCAGACATGGATTGCATGCCAATGCGTACCTGACGGAAATCTTCAGACATCCCGGCCTGACCCTGCTCCATGCTCAATGCCATGGTCGACATGCGATTGCGCATCTCGCGCATATCACGGGACATGCTGGACACATCCTTCCCCATCTGCACGACAGAGTCGGTCATCTTGTGCATATTGATCCCCATGCTCAGCATGAATAGCGCCATGCCCCCACCAGCAGCGATGGCGCCTACAAGCAGACCACGATTGATTGCGGGAGTGGGTGTAGTTTTTGAGAGAGGGGCCTTGGCCTGGCTATTTTCAGATGATTCCATTTTCTGGTATAGGAGTATTGTAACTATTCACCGGTACCCGTAACTGATTCAGATTGCCCCTGAACTTTGCCAGTTCAAGGCAGAAAATGTGAGTGTATACGCATACATGACCATTTTCGAACGCTGAAATGGAAGGTTTCAGGGGTGAGCTGAACAGTTACGGAGTATTCAACACTGTTCCCATGGTAACCCACGGAAGCGCCAACCACCTAAAGTACTTCGCTGATGATGTTCATCCAGCTCTCCCTCAAACCCTTCGTCGATGTTGTAGACTTGAGTAAAGCCGCCTTCCACCAGTTTCTGACCAGCCTCCAGTGAGCGTTTGCCGCTACGACAGATCAGAATGATGGGTGCACTGGAAATGGACTCGTTTTCATGTACGCCGCCCAACACCAACTTGCGGATATCAATAACAAAATGTGGATTGATGTCCCAGTCCGGTTCATCAATCCATGGAACATGTACAGCACCGACCGGGTGTCCGACAAACAGATACTCCATGCTTGAACGGACATCAATCAGCAGAACACGAGGGTTGTCCTGTACCATCTGCCACGCATCGGCTGGCGTGATTGGGATAACGGGTGCTGTCACGGTCTCCTCCGAAATTACATATAATAATCATTATTATATATTAACCATTGTTCTTATCAATTGTGTGCAATCATGGGGAGTAGAGAGAAAATCAGACTACCGAAGTCGGTACTGCGACAGGTTGGACGGGCCATTGCGGACTACGGAATGATCAAGGAAGGGGATCGGGTGGTACTGGGTCTCTCTGGAGGAAAGGACTCACTATCCCTGCTGCATGTTCTCCTTCATCTGCAGCGTCATGCACCGATCCATTTCGAGGTTGCCGCAATGACCGTCGATCCACAGATGGAGAGCTTCAAGCCATCGATACTACGTGAATATCTGGAGTCGCTGGGAGTGGTCTGGCACCTGGTTGCGCAACCCATTGCAGAACAGGCGGCAGAGCATATGAAGGGGGATTCATTCTGTTCCTGGTGCGCGCGGATGAAACGAGGGGTGATGTACACCACAATGCGAAAAGAGGGGTACAATGTACTGGCACTGGCGCAGCATCTGGATGATCTGGCAGAGAGTTTTCTGATGTCGGCATTTCATGAAGGTCGGCTCAATACCATGAAGGCTCACTACACCATCGATGCCGGAGATTTGAGAGTTATACGTCCACTGGTCTATGTACGAGAACGGCAGTTGAGGGATTTTGCGTCAGAAGCGGCACTGCCTGTTGTGATGGAAAATTGTCCGGCCTGTTATGCAAAACCGACCCAGCGGGCACATATGAAGGGACTGTTGGCACAGGAGGAGCAGATGACGGCCCATCTGTTCAAAACGTTGCTTTCTACCATGCGACCGCTGATGGGCGACAAAAGCAGAAGTGAGTGAGAGATAGATGGAGATAGAGTACCAATTCAGTTTCGAGAGTGGTCAGGTCGAGACATTCAATCTGCGATTCGATGACCAGAGCATGCAGCTTCAGCCGGAGTCGATGAAGGGTGAACCGGACGGCTGGATGGAACTCGGGTTTCATCAATGTCCCGGTTGCCCGCTTCCCGATGAGGCGGGTGCGCTCTGTCCAGTGGCACGCAATCTTGGAAGTATCGTCAACCGCTTCAGTGACAGTTTTTCCTACGAGCCGGTAAAAACTGTCGTCAGCTATCGGGAACGTCAGGTCTGCAAGGAGGGAGATCTACAAAATGCACTCAGCTCGATGATGGGTCTGGTGATGGCGACCAGTGGTTGTCCACGGCTGGATATGCTGCGACCGATGGCCTATACCCACCAACCCTTTGCGACCCTGGAAGAGACACTGTTTCGCGCCATCTCCAGCTATCTGGTCGCCCAGTACATGCGTGTCAAGCATGGGGCAACGCCGACATTTGATCTGGATGGGCTGAAACAGATTTACAGTGACATTAATCAGGTCAACCACTCGCTGGATCAACGGCTGCGCCATTTCAAGAGCAAGGATGCCAACCTCAATGCACTGGTGCTGCTGGATATCTTTGCCCAGATGGGTGCATTTACCATTGATGATGATCTACTCAATGAAATTTCGCCGGTATTTAAACACTATCTGGAGGAAGATGCGGGGTAGGTTGTCCGCAGGATTGCAGTTGTGCCATCGGCAACTACTCGGCACCATCCTGTATGAGTGAGATCATCTCATCCACGGAGAGTTTTCCTGTACGGTCGCTCCCCTCCAGCAGCTGATCGGCAAGATCGCGTTTGTGCTGGTGAAGATCCACGATCCTCTCCTCAATCGTACCCTTTAGTACAAGCCGGTAGATGGTAACCGGGCGGGTCTGTCCCATGCGGTGGGCACGGTCCGATGCCTGATCTTCCACCGCCGGGTTCCACCATGGGTCCATATGGATCACATAGTCTGCGGCGGTCAGGTTGAGGCCGGCTCCACCCGCCTTCAGGCTGATCAGGAACAGCTCACCCTCTCCAGATTGGAAGGCATCCACAATCTGTTTGCGCTTGCTGGCAGGGGTGGATCCATCCAGATATTGGTAACGAACCCCCTGTTGATCCAGGATGTTGCGGATTAGATCAAGGTGGGTGACGAACTGGCTGAAGACCAGTGCACGATGGCCATTGTCCAGCAGCTCCTGGACCACCTCGGTAAACACCCGATGTTTGGCACTGCCGATGGCGGTTTCCGGGTCGACCAGTTTGGGATGGCAGCAGGCCTGTCTCAATCTCGTGATTTCTGCCAGTACCTGCAGGTGCTGGGGGCTGCCCGCCTTCCCCTGTTGTAGTGCGTTGATCCGCTCAATGGAGCGTTGACGCAGCGCCTCCATAAAGACCGCCTCTTCTTCGTGCATCTCGACATGCAGGGTAATTTCGGTTCGGGGCGGTAGCTCCGAGAGTACATCCCGTTTGAGTCTGCGCAATATGAACGGCGAGATCAGGTTCTTCAGCCGCTGTCGTGCATGATCATCGCCGTCGACCTCAATCGGGCGTGCGAAACGTTCATTGAAACGCTCCAGCGAGCCGAGCAGACCGGGATTGATGAATCGGAACAGATTCCACAGCTCACCCAGATGATTCTCGATCGGAGTACCGGTGGTGATCAGTTTGAAAGCGCCTTTCAGCTCCATCACAGCCTGGGAGCGCTTTGTTGCCGCATTCTTGATGGCCTGAGCCTCATCAATAACCACCGTCTGCCACTCTACCGACTGTAGCTGCTTGGCCTCACGCTGCATCAGGCCGTAGCTGCAGACCAGCAGATCAAAGGAAGCGATCTGGTCGATCTGCCTGTTTCTCTCGGCACCATTGAGGTCACCAAACAGAATCGGGTTGAGTGTTGGGGTGAAACGGTTGGCCTCTTCAATCCAGTTCATACAGACAGAGGTGGGCGCAAGCACCAGTGTTGGTCCGTCAGCAGCACGGGACAGCACGGTGGTCAGTGCCTGCAGGGTCTTGCCCAACCCCATATCGTCAGCCAGACAGGCGCCTGCGCCCCAGTGTGCCAAACGGATCATCCATTGGTATCCTTGAAGTTGATAGTCACGTAGATCCGCTTCAAGAGTTGTCGGGAGAGTGATGGAGAGATAGTTGGCCTCTTCAATCTGGTTGCGCCGCTCCTCCCAGTTCTGGTCGACATGAAAATCCATCCCCTCAAGCGCCTCATCCACTGCCGAGAGTGCGGATGGGTGGATCTTGCCTTCCTCGGCGCCGTAACTGTGCAGTACCTCCAGCCGTCGCTGCAGTTCCCGACTTAACGCCAGTATCTCTCCATCCTCCAGCTTCAGGAATCGACCATTGCTATGTTCAACCATCGCCCATAGTTCTTTCAGGGCGATGACTTGCCCCTGGTTGATTTCCAACTCACCGTTCAGGGCAAACCACTCACGGCTCTGTTGCACGCCAACCCGCATCTGTCCCAAACCCACCTCACTGATTCGGGGAATCTTGGAGCCTTGAGGCCACTCCAATACCACTTCATCATCATCCAGGCTGCGCAGATGAAATAGAAGCTCCAGAGAGAGTTCGGGATCTTCGATCAGCCGTTCATCCAGTAGATGCTCCTGAGTAATCTCAAAAAACAGCTCTGGTACCACCTCTTCAATTCCACCGATGATCTGTAGTGCCCGTTGTTGCTCCTGCTGCAGATCACGATGGGCCTGCAGTTTTTCTCCATTGATCTCTCCGAAGACTACGGTTCCTCCATTGCCGGGGTAGAAGCGGGGGCCATCGGGGCCCATGGGTGCTACCCAGAAACTGAATCGGATGCCACCTGCCTCCGGCAGCAGGTGCAGGTGAGGCGTCGACTCTCCTGTGAGTTGTTTGACATCAGCGGAGCCACCACCAATGGTGGAGTGCACGGTCAGCAGCGGGGCGATTGAGGTAATACTGTCCAGCAGACGCTCTCTGGCGGCCATCGGGATGGTAACGCCATTACTGCCGAGAATCTGTGCCACCCGTAAATGGGGTGATTCAAAGCGTGAGACCACTAGGCGACGCCCGCCCTCCCAGTGACATCCGATCTCTTCAAAGTTGCCGTTGGGTTGTTGTATCGGAAAGGGGACGAGCTGTATGCGTAGCGATTCGCCCGCTTCCAGCTCTACTACCTCCAGAGCAGGGTCCTGACGTACCACATCGGCAGTGACCCCTTCCGAGTTCTCCAGTTCAACGGCGGGATGACCAATCAGTTCCCAGATAGCCCGTGGCCGGTTCAACTCATAGACCAGCTTGCGCTGATAGCTGCTGGATGAGTAGGTCGAACGTTCACTGATGGTATTGCAGATGCGTTGATCCTGATCCGTGAGAAATGTGTACTGGTCACGTGTCTCGTACAGTTTCTTGAGCGAGATTGCACGACCCTTGCTCCAGCGTCCGCTTTTCCCCAGCCGTTGTTCTCGGGGATGCAGCAGAGGCAGACTATACTGCTGTTTTTCGATACGCCAAGCCAGCCGCTGTATCGGTTCATCATCTTGCTGATCGGTACTATGCTGCTGCGCCATGCCAGAGATGGCATCCAGTACCATCTCCCACTTCTGCTTGGGGCGGATCAGGCTCGCCCAGCCCGTCTGCTGGTTGTCCTCAATACCTTGGCGGGTATTCTCCATCTGCTGCAAAAGGATCTCATATTGCTGATGATAGAGGCCGATACCGGCATCAACAGCCCGCCGTGCATCGCCTTGCAGAACCTCCAGTTGCGTATCGGTGATTGGTTCACCCACCCAGTATCGAGCGATGACATGAATCAACTGATCCCAGACCGAGTGGATGCGTTCACGCTGTAGCAGTGTGCACTCCTTGAGCTCCACTACTCCCATCAGCAGGCGTGCCACCTCCCGCATGATCAGCACGGCTGGGCCAAATGGGCGGTCCATTACGGAATAACCTGCGTCATCCAGCTCGGACTCAAACCGATCGGCCAGTGCAGAGACCTGCTTCAGTGCATCGAAACTGCCCTCATGCAGATGGAGCATCTGCAGAAACAGCGGGCCTGGTCCGTTCTGTATCGACTGTGTACTACTGCTGTAGGGTTCCAGTAGCGGCAGGGCCGTCTCGATATTGCCCTGTGACAGTGCACTCCAGCCACTCAGTTTGCGGCCGTCCGGGACATCGGTTCCATCCAGTAGCTGCTGCATCTGTTCATGCTCGCCGCGATAGAAACGAAAGGTAGCCGCCATGATGCGTAGCGATGGATGGTCACTGCTGTTGGGTTCAACCTGCCCGGCCCAGAAGTCCCATAGCAGTGCGGTACCCTCTACCTCCAGCAGGTCGGTGCGGATCGGCCCCACCAGGGCATGATAGAGCAGCCAGTCCGGAAGCTGTTGCAGCCACTGTCGTTGCAGTGGAAAGTAGCAGAAGTTGGTGATCACCTCCTCCTTTTCAGGCGGAATCTCTCCCTGCCACAGGTTGTCCTGATCCAGACCCAGCCAGCGCTGGAGATAGGTGAAATCATTTTGGTAGAAGGCGAGTCGCAGGGGGCGAATCTCCGGATCGACTCCGGAGGCCCAGTAACCACTGTTGATGACCTGATTGACTGCGTCGGCAACCTCTGCAATGGTACCCTCGGAAACCAGTTGACGGGAGAGCATGTCGACCAGAAAGCGGCTGCAGCGTAACCGCTGGCCATCATCGGTGATCCACTCCTGCTCCTCCCACTTGCGTCGCCAATGGGGCAGCAGGCGCTTGTAGTGTGCGGACAGGGGTACACCATCACTATTCTCCCACTGCAAGCGTGTCAGAATCCGCTCCAGTGTTCCCGTTGGCAGTGGCAGATCAGGTAGAGAGAGTACTTGAAGAACGCGCCGTTCATCTTCAGGGCACTCCTGTTCAAAGGTACTGTAGTAGCTCTCGAAGCCGGGCCAATAGGGGTGGTTGCTACCGTTGTCTGCTTTCATTGGCGGTCAGTGCTCAAATCTCGGCCAGATCACCACGGCTCTCCAGCCACTGTTTGCGGTCGGTGGACCGTTTCTTGGCAAGCAACATGTCCATTACACTGTGGCTGCTGTCACCGGGGTCTACCGTGAGCTGTACCAAGCGCCGTGTCTCTGTGGCCATGGTGGTCTCCCGGAGTTGCAGCGGGTTCATCTCACCCAGCCCCTTGAAACGTTGGACATTGACCTTTCCACGCCTCTTTTCCGACTCGATACGATCCAGCACCCCCTGTTTCTCATCATCATCCAGTGCATAGTAGACATCCTTGCCGATGTCGATTCGATAGAGCGGCGGCATCGCTACAAAGACATGGCCTGCGGCAACCAGTTTCGGAAAGTGGCGCAGGAAGAGCGCGCACAACAGGGTTGCGATATGGAGTCCATCCGAGTCGGCATCAGCCAGAATGCAGATCTTGCCGTAACGCAGACCACTCAGATCACTGCTGCCCGGTTCCATCCCCAGGGCGACCGAAATATCATGCACCTCCTGTGAGGCGAGCACCTGTGCAGGGTCTACCTCCCAGGTATTCAGAATCTTCCCTCGCAGCGGCATGATCGCCTGAAATTCACGGTCACGAGCCTGCTTGGCAGAACCACCGGCAGAATCACCCTCCACCAGAAACAGCTCTCCCTGCATGGGGTCGGCAGTTGCGCAGTCGGCCAGCTTTCCCGGAAGGGCAGGGCCGCTGGTCACCTTCTTGCGCACCACCTTCTTGCGACTGCGCATCCGGCTCTGGGCGCGATTGATGGCCAGCTCGGCAATCTGTTCCCCCAATACCGGATGCTCATTCAACCAGAGGCTGAATGAATCCTTGACTACACCCGAGACGAATGCCGCCACCTCACGTGAGGAGAGCCGCTCCTTGGTCTGCCCAGCAAATTGCGGGTCTCCCATCTTGATGGACAGAATATAACTGACCTGTTCCCATACATCTTCCGGTGTTAGTTTGACCCCTCTTGGGAGCAGATTGCGAAACTCGCAGAACTCCCGTACCCCTTCGGTCAGGCCTGCGCGCAGGCCGTTTACATGGGTTCCCCCTTGCGCAGTCGGTACCAGATTGACGTAACTTTCGGTAACCGCCTCACCCCCTTCAGGCAACCATACGACAGCCCACTCAACCGACTCATGGTCACTACTGCTCTCACCCATGAAGGGCTCCTCTTCGGGTACGGTTGGCAGCCCCGCAAGCTGCCCCATCAGATACTGCTTGAGCCCCTTCTCATAGTGCCATTCATCTTCGTCCCCGCTCGCCTCATCCTTGAGCACAATACGCAGTCCAGGCTGTAGTACTGCCTTGGCACGCATCAGGTGACGCAATCTGGGTAATGAGATCCTGGGTGAATCAAAAAATTGTGGATCGGGCCAGAATCGTATGGTGGTGCCGGTATTGCGTTTACCGACGGCACCGATCTGTTCGAGATCACTCTGTTTGTCGCCATTGGAGAAGGACATATTGAACTCTCCTCCACCGCGCTTGACCCAGACCTCGAGACTCCTGGATAGTGCATTGACCACGGAAACACCGACACCGTGGAGTCCACCGGAGAACTGATAGTTTTTGCCGGAAAATTTTCCACCGGCATGGAGTCGGGTCAGAATCACCTCGACACCGGGAATGCCCTCTTCGGGGTGGGTATCGGTGGGCATGCCCCGGCCATTGTCCTCCACCGTGACCGAGCCATCCTTGTGTATCGTTGTCTGTATCCGGTCGGCATGGCCCGCCATTGCCTCATCCACACTGTTGTCGAGCACCTCCTGCACCAAGTGGTTGGGTCGGGTGGTGTCGGTGTACATTCCAGGGCGTTTACGGACCGGTTCAAGACCGGATAGAACCTCAATTGCTGAGGCGTCGTAATTGGACATAGCTTTAATACATCATCTACATGTCATCAGGGTGGTAAGAAGTGGCCCGCCCACTCTGATACTTTAAAATTGAATAAAATGTGCAAACGCGCAGAGTGTACAGGAGTAGATTTTGATTTGAATCATTTTTCCTGCTGTTGGGGAAAAAGATTCAATCTAAATCCTGCAAGCAATCGTGTCTGAAATGTGCAGCATATTGATTCGCAGAGTGAATTTGTGACCGCGCGGTATACTTATTGATATACCCAAGGGATCAAATATCGCTATGCGGATCAAGAGGTTGTACAGTGCAGGTGCGAGGGGATGCAGGATTTAGATTCAAGACTCAGGGGTACTTCAGCTGGTTAATGATCTGTTCCACCGGAATGGGGGCATCTGTGAGTTGGTCACACAGAATACCGCGCAATAGCGCCTTTCGATAAAAGTCCCCTCCCTTGATCTTTTTCCACTCGGCACTTTGATTTTCGATGAATGTTCCACCCACTCCAAAGGCATAGTTTTTGTACTCTACAGTGATGCAGCGCATGCCATCATAAAAGACATTGGAGGCACCACTATTGGTTTTCACCACGACCGAATAACGAATCACGTAATCTTCACCGATCGAAAGTGATTTCGGGTCCAGCAGATAGGTATGGTTACGGGTAGCCGGATTGTCAACATGGAACTCCAGCAGATCATCCGCATCCGGGTAGTCGGGTATGGTGACCGTGGCCTCCTTCCATGGCTCCGGCTCTTCATACCATTCATTATTACCGGCACTGTCCCACCATGGGGCAGCCTGTAGCGCTTGCGGGCAGAAAAAGATCAATAGAGTCGGTATAATTGTCCACTTCATCCCTCTATTATCCAATGAATCGGTTGTTCAACCCAACCCCTATCCTCCAATTATGGCTGCCCGTAAAAAACCAACCAGCACCGATAGTGAAAAGCGCTTTGATTTTGAGCAGAGTCTCACGGATCTGGAGCAACTGGTAGAGGAGATGGAGAGTGGTTCGCTTTCTCTGGAGAGTTCACTGCAGAAATTTGAACAGGGGATTCAACTGATTCGTGGTTGTCAGAAGGCATTGACAGAGGCAGAACAGAAGGTAGAGATTCTCACCCAGGAGGGGCTGAGGCCATACGAAGCTCCATGAATGCCCGTTTTTTATCGTGGCAGCAACGGGTTGACAGAGAAATTCAACGGTACCTGCCAAGTGGTGAGCATCCTCCTGAGCGGCTCCATCAGGCGATCCATTACTGCCTCCTGGGTGGAGGCAAGCGGGTTCGGCCCATGCTGGTCTATGCCGCTGCAGAGCTGTTTGCACTCAACCCGGAGCAGGTAGACGCGGCTGCGGTCGCAGTCGAGATGGTCCATACCTATTCACTGATTCATGATGACCTGCCGGCGATGGATGATGACGATCTGCGTCGAGGTCGCCCTACCTGCCACAAGGCCTTTGATGATGCGACAGCGATACTTGCTGGTGATGGCCTGCAGACGTTGGCCTTCGAGGCACTGGCTGGTGCAGCAGTTCCTGACGAGATTCGATTGCAGTGGATCTTGAGTCTGGCCCAGGCCAGTGGTGTTGATGGCATGGTGGGTGGTCAGATGATGGATCTGGAGGCGGAGCAGCAGTCACTGGATGGTGATTCACTCATCAACATGCACCAGAAGAAAACCGGAGCCCTGATCCGTGCAAGCATATTGATGGGGGCCGCACCGGCGAAACCTGATTTGGAGACACTCGGTCTGCTCCATATCTTTGCCGATACCATCGGGCTGGCCTTTCAGGTGCAGGATGATATTCTCGATGTGGAAGGGGAGAGCAGTGTCATCGGAAAGCCCCAAGGCTCGGATATTGCTCAGGGGAAGACCACGTTCGTAAGCCTTTATGGGGTTGATGGGGCAAAACAGCGGTTGCAACAGTACCATCAACAGGTACGGGAGTGTCTGACCCAGTTGGGAAGTGGCAGTGGCGCATTGGCAGAGATTGCCGATTTCATCATTCAGCGCAACCACTAACGATATGAATACACCGCCCCCCAATACTCCGTTGCTGGACCGGATCACCGGGCCTGAGCAGCTGCGTCAGCTTCACTCTGACGAGCTGCCGGAATTGGCGCAGCAGCTCCGTGATTTCATGGTCCACTCCGTGGAGCGTACCGGTGGTCATCTCGCTTCAAGCCTTGGCGTGGTGGAGCTGGCGATTGCGCTGCACTATATCTATGACACCCCGGAGGATCGGCTGGTGTGGGATGTGGGCCACCAGTGCTATCCACACAAGATTTTGACCGGGCGCAAGGAGCAGATGAGAACTTTGCGTCAGCAGGGAGGCATTTCAGGGTTTACCAAACGGAGTGAAAGCCCCTACGATCCCTTTGGTGCGGGTCACTCCAGTACCTCGATCAGTGCAGCATTGGGGATGGCGATTGCCTCCAAGCAGCTGAATGAAGAGCGTAAAACAGTCGCAGTCATTGGGGATGGAGCGCTGACAGGCGGTATGGCCTTTGAGGCCCTCAACCATGCAGGGGAGTCCAATGCCGATCTGCTGGTCGTGCTGAACGATAATGAGATGTCGATCTCTGAAAATGTAGGTGGACTATCTCGCTATCTGGGGCGCATCCTCACAAGCTCCACCTATAGCCATATGCGGGAGACCAGCAGAAAGGTATTGAGCAATCTGCCGGGTGCCTGGAACCTGGCCCGCAGGGCAGAGGAGCACATGAAGGGAATGGTGGTCCCTGGAACCCTGTTTGAAGAGCTTGGTTTCAACTATGTGGGACCGATCGATGGGCATGATCTCGGTACACTGGTACGAGCACTACGTACTTTGCACACCCTGAACGGGCCACAGTTTCTCCATATCATCACCCAGAAAGGGCGGGGGCATACGGAGGCAGAAGAGGACCCTTTCAAGTACCATGGCATCGGCAGTATTGCACCGAAGCCGGTGTGCAAGCAGCCGACCTACACAGAGGTATTTGGTGACTGGATCTGCAGTGCTGTTGCACGTTATCCGCAGTTGGTTGCAATAACCCCGGCAATGATGAGCGGTTCCGGATTGGTCCCGTTTGCCGAGCAGTTTCCAGAGCGCTGTATCGATGTCGGTATTGCCGAGCAGCACGCAATCACCCTGGCCGGAGGGCTGGCCACCGAAGGGCTCCATCCGGTAGTTGCCATCTACTCTACCTTTCTGCAACGTGGCTATGATCAACTGATCCATGATGTGGCGTTACAGGGGTTGCCTGTACTGTTTGCGATCGATCGTGCCGGGCTGGTTGGCGCGGACGGTCCGACCCACACCGGTGCATTTGACCTCAGTTTCTTGCGGGCCATCCCGGATCTGGTGATCATGACCCCTTCTAGTGGGGATGAGTGTCAGCGAATGCTGGAGAGTGGCATGCAGTTGAGTGGCCCTGCGGTGGTGCGTTATCCCCGGGATACCACACCGGACACTCCACAATCCATTGAGTCGGTTGAGTTGGGCAGAGGAGTGATCCGTCGTCAGGGGAGTGGGCTTGCACTGCTGGTCTTTGGTACACTTCTGAATACCGCGATGGAGGTTGCAGAGCAGATTGATGCCACCGTGGTCGATATGCGTTTTGTTGCACCGCTTGACCATCTCCTGCTGCAGCAGATGATCGATAGTCACCAACAGCTGGTTACACTGGAAGAGAATGTGATCGCTGGTGGTGCAGGCAGTGCAGTCAATGAGTACCTGCACTCGATCCACTGTAACCTGCCGATTTTGAATCTTGGATTGCCCAACCATTTCGTTGAACAGGGGGATCGGGATACACTATTGCGTTTATACCAATTGGATGCCAGTGGTATACTTGACTGTATTAATAAGTTTTTTGCCTTGTAATCCCTATTCTTGTAATGTCCAGCCGGTTTAGCCTACGAACAATCAGTGAATTTGCGGCAGCCCATAGCCTTCGGGACTATCCGGGTGACTGCCAACGCCTGCATGGTCATAACTGGAAGGTGGAGGTAGAGGTCAGTGCCGACGAGCTGGATGAGCTCGGGATGGTGGTGGACTTCAAGATTGTGAAGGCTGTTACCAAAGAGGTGACGGATCGTCTGGATCATCGTTATCTCAATGAGCTGGAGCCATTTGATCGCATCAACCCCACAGCAGAGCGGATTGCCCAGACCCTGTTTCAGGAGATCTCCGGCAAGCTCAATGATGAGCGGGTGCGGGTTGATGCGGTAACGGTCTGGGAGACCGAGCGGGCCTCTGCCCGTTATTCAGAATTGTAGTAAAAAGGAAGTGCCCATAATGAGCGATAACAGTATGGCCGACGTACAAAGCAGCGTCGACACCCGTCAGATTCCGATTGACAAGGTAGGGATCAAGGATATCCGTCATCCGGTGGTGATCAAGGACCGCACCGGCAAGGAGCAGCATACGGTCGCCACCTTCAACATGTATGTGAGCCTGCCCAAGCACTTCAAGGGGACCCATATGTCCCGCTTTGTCAGTATTCTCAACCAGCATGACTATGAGATCACGGTCGATACCTTCCGCGAGATGCTGGGAGAGGTGGTGGAACTCCTGGAGGCAGAGTCGGGTCAGATCGAGATGTCCTTCCCTTTTTTCGTCAATAAAAAGGCCCCGATCAGCGAGATTGAGAGTCTGATCGACTATCAGGTCACTTTTATCGGCAAGATTGTCGATGGGGTACCCAAGCTCAATGTAAAGGTACTGGTGCCGGCGACCAGTCTCTGCCCCTGTTCCAAGGAGATCTCGGACTATGGTGCCCATAATCAGCGCTCCCATATCACTGTCAATGCGAGAACCGCTGGCTTTATCTGGATCGAGGACATTATCGATCTGGTGGAGCAGGAGGCCTCCTGTGAGGTCTATGGTCTGCTCAAGCGGCCTGATGAGAAATATGTCACTGAAAAGGCCTACGACAATCCCAAATTTGTTGAAGACCTGGTACGTGATGTAGCCAACCGGCTCAATCAGGATGACCGTATCGACTCCTATGTGCTGGAGGCGGAGAATTTCGAGTCGATTCATAACCATTCTGCCTATGCACTGATCAAGAAGAACAAAGCGCTCGATGAGGTTGAATGATTCACTATAGCGTTACCCCGATTGATCCCAATGCCCATCACTTTGAAGTCACCTGCACCATAGAGAAGCCGAACCCGGCAGGCCAGCAGTTCTCTCTGCCGGCGTGGATTCCCGGCAGTTACATGATTCGGGATTTTGCCCGTAATATTCTGTGGCTACAGGCCAGTACCGATGGGAAGCCGGTTCATGCGGAAAAGCTGGACAAGCAGTGTTGGCGCTGTGAGCCCTGCAACGGCCCTTTAACCGTACAGTATCGGGTCTATGCATGGGACCTCTCGGTACGAAGTGCCCATCTCGACCAGACACACGGCTTTTTTAATGGCACCAGCCTCTTTCTGATGGCTGAAGGACAGCAAGCACAGCCCCACAAGGTTTCTCTCTTGACGCCTTCACAGCTACAGTGGTGTGTGGCAACAACCCTTCCGGTACTGGATGTGGATGAGGATGGCTGGGGCGACTATCAGTGTGACAGCTATCAGACTCTGATCGACCATCCTGTCGAAATGGGTACCTTTGAACAGGCATCATTTGATGTTCTTGGGGTGCCGCATGCATTGATAGTAACGGGTCGGCATGAAGCCGATCTGCAGCGTATCGCTGGTGATCTACAACAGGTTTGTGAGTTGCACTGCCGCTTTTTTGGTGAGGATCGGCCGCCACTGGAGCGTTTTCTCTTTCTGACAACAGTGGTAGGAGAGGGGTATGGTGGGCTGGAGCACCGCGACAGTACGGCATTGATCTGCAGTCGTGGCGACCTGCCACGGGCAGGTGAAGAAGAGGTCAGTGAAGGCTATCGGAAATTTCTGGGTCTCTGCAGTCATGAATATTTCCATCTCTGGAATGTAAAACGGATCAAACCAGCCGTTTTTACCCCCTACCGGCTGGCTGCGGAGAGTTATACCCGACAGCTATGGGCCTATGAAGGGATCACCTCCTACTATGATGATCTGGCTCTGGTTCGATCCGGGCTGATTTCAAGAGAGAGCTATCTGGAACTGCTCGGGCAGATGCTGACCCGGCTGCAGCGCAGTGGTGGTGAGCGCCATCAATCTGTTACCGATTCCAGCCTGGAGGCGTGGACCAAATTCTACAAGCAGGATGAGAATGCCGGAAATGCCATTGTCAGCTACTACACAAAGGGTGCGGTTATCGCGTTGATGATCGATCTCCATATTCGTCAGCAGAGTGCCCACCAGCAGTCACTACAGCAGGTGATGCAACAGCTCTGGCAACAATATGGCAAGAGTGGAGTTGGAACCGATGAGGATACCATCGAGCAGCTCTGCCATCAGACGGCAGGGGGGGATATCCCGTTTCTGCAGGAGGCACTCTATTCCACCAACGCTCTGGATGTGGCGCAGTTGCTGGAGCCCTTTGGTATACAGCTCTGCAACCGTGCGGCAAGTTCTGGTAGCGACAAGGGTGGGACGGCATCTGAAAAACTTCCCACAAGCTGGTTGGGCATGGCTTTCAAAGGGGCCGATAGCGGCCTCAAGGTGACGGCTGTTGTTGATGGCGGACCCGCTCAACAAGCCGGTATTGCTGCGGGTGATCAGATCATTGCCCTGGATCAAATACAGGCCGATGATAGTCGCGTAAAAGAGATCCTGCGCAGCCCCCCAGAGGACCAGGTTACGGTGCATCTTTTTCGACGTGACGAATTGATGGAAGTCAGTATGTCACTGCGGCCACCACCATCGGATACCGTCTATCTGCAGATTGCAGAACCGATGACAGAGACACAGCGGACAGCCCTGAATAGCTGGCTGGGAAATGTGAATAACGGATAAAGCATGATTCTCAACATTGAAACACCGGCAGACAGACCGCCGCCATTTGCACTGTTTCAGCTCGGTTTTCGCCCATTTTTTCTGGGGGCGGCCGGTTATGGGGTGATCGCCGTTCTGGTCTGGCTGCTGATCTATAATCTGCAGGTACGACCAGAGATGATTCATCTGTGGCAAAATCCGTTCTGGTGGCACGGTCATGAGATGGTATTTGGCTATGCGATGGCCGTCGTTGCCGGCTTCCTGTTGACCGCAACCATGAACTGGACCGGGGTGCAGACCCTGCGAAACCGTCCGTTGGTCATTCTTGCACTTGGCTGGCTGTTGGCACGGGTGCTACCATGGATTTCGGTTGTTCCATTGATGGTAACGGCCCTGTTTGACCTGCTGTTCCTGCTGGCACTAACCATTGCGGTGACCTGCCCACTCTACAAAGCCAGGCAGTGGGATCAGATTCGCATCTTTACCTCAAAGCTGGGGTTGATCTTTCTCTGTAATCTTACTTTCTATCTGGGGCTGTTCGATGTGATTGAACATGGAGAGCGGATTGGCCTGTATGGCGGCATCTATCTGATTCTTGCATTGATCCTGACATTGGGCAGGCGAGTGTTCCCATTTTTCATCGAACGGGGGATTGCCGTGAGCAATCCGGACCACCCCGTGGTACTGAAAAACTCGAAATTTCTGGATCTGTCCAGCCTGGTGCTGTTTTTGACGCTGGCAATCGTCGATCTGTTTGCTTCACATGGCGTAGCCATCGCACTGTTGGCTGCTAGTCTGGTGGTGATTCATACGGTTCGGTTCATCAATTGGTATACACCGCAAATCTGGAACAATTCACTGCTGTGGGTACTGATGGTCGGCTATGGCTGGCTGATTGCGGGTTTTCTGTTCAAGGCCCTTTCAGTCACAGGACTGGTCTCTCCAATGGTGGCGCTACACGCATTCACCTATGGTGCGATCGGTACCGTCACGATCGGAATGATGGCGCGGGTCACCCTGGGGCACACCGGGAGGAATGTGTTTGATCCACCGGAGGGGCTTCACTGGATGTTTGCTTTGATGACCATCGGTACCGCCGTACGTGTTCTGTTGCCGATGGTTCTACCGACCTATCAAATGAGCCTCATGCTGATTTCTCAGCTCCTTTGGGTGGGGGCCTTTCTGCTGTTTCTGCTCCGATTTGCTCCGATGCTGATCCGGCCCAGGGTCGACGGTCGACCAGGCTGAGGCCTTTGCACAAAAGCGATTTTGCTTTCATGCTGCATTAAAAACATACTCAATCAGTTATTTATATCGATATCCTTCATGGGTACTCTGTGTACCGCAAACAGCGGTCATCAATAAACCGCCTCTTTGCATGTGCCAATTCCCATGTTGAATATGTGCTTTGTCTGAAGGCAGAATCATCTTCTGTACAAAAGTCTTGATATAAAATTTATTATTACTCTTTCAAGTTATTCTCGCATAGAATAAGGGGTCAATTCTATTGAAAACAGGTTATGTCGAACCATACTAGATGATATGTCTTGCCATATCACTCTACTTAGTTAAGGAAAGGGAGTTCCCGTCATGATGCAGTGGCTGTACCAGATGAAGATCAAGGCCAAGCTTTTTGGCGGGTTTGGTGCGGTGACGTTGTTGATACTGGCCAATGGCATGATGAACCATGGCGGTCTCAATCAGATCAACCAGGCCTCGCAGGTTGCTGCGTCGGCATCCCCTCTGGTCAATGCGGTCACCAATATGGAAGTGTCTACACACACCTCCATGCGGATGATCATGGAGTTCATGAATGCTCCGACGGAGGCTGATCTGGAACCGCTGCAGCAGGCCGTTATCAGAGCCAATGAAAAATTTTCCCGCTACTCGCAGGAGATCCTGAACGGCTCGGAGACGGTTGATGCGACCGACCATCCGGAGATCCGTGGACTGATTGAGCAGAGTGCCGCACTGTATCAGAATGAATTTTCCCCACGGGTTCAGGCCGTTTATGAAAAGCAGTTGCAGATTCTTCAGAGTGTCTCCAAAAAGAGTATTGCCAAGACCACCATGGATGTTGGTGTTAGACAGATCATGGAGGTCTCTGACAAGCTGGATGTCCTCTTTAAACAGCTGATTGCAAAGAAAATCGAAGAGGGCGCCAGTGCGGAAGAGATTCTCTATCGTGAGAGCATCTGGCTCAATCTCTCCAAGCAGATCGCACTGGCGGTGGCCAACAGCCGAGTTGTGGTGGAGAAATACGTTCAGGCGGATCTTGCACAACTGGATGCCATTGAGGCGGAGTACAAACGTACGCTGGAGGAGTTTGACGGGTTGGTCAAACCACTCAGTGATGGCGGGACGGTTGATGGCTTTGCGGTGCCACCGGTGGATATCCCCGAGATCAAGGTACAGGTTGTGCAGCTCAATATCATCCATGACCAGCTGTTCCAGATGGGGAATACCATTCTGATGCAGTTCTACAAGGCGGGGTTGGTTCTGGAGGCAGAGATCGATGTGTTGAACAGAAAGGCGGTCGAAGTTGGTGGAGCGTTGATCGCACTGGTCGAGAAGACCGAAGTGATCGCCAATGAAGAGATGAAGCAGGCGCAGGCAATGGCAGAGGAGACAGCCTCATCCATCCAGGTACAGGCCATCTGGACCATCCTGCTGGTACTGATTCTCTCGATGGTAATCAGCACCCTGATTTCAAAGTCGATCACAGTTCCGCTCAAGGAGCTTTCGGTCCTCTTTCAGAATATCACCTCCAGAGGTGATTTCTCACTACGCTCGAATTCCAGCAGTTCACGGAATGAGATTGGGCGGATGGGAAGGGCTGTCAACGAGTTGCTGGAGAACCTGCAGGCTGCAATCAACGAGAGTAATCGGGTGGTAGGTGATGTTGCGCATGGAGTGTTCAGCAGCCGCATTGATGCCGATTTCAAGGGGGATCTCACCACCCTCAAAGAGGGGGTCAACAACTCGGCAGAGAGTGTTGAGCGAACCATGCAGGGGCTGACTGAAGTGATGCATGCGATCACAAACGGTGAATTCTCCTATCGTCTGGATAGTGAGGATATGGAGGAGGGCTTTCGTGAACTGTTGACCGAGACCATGGAGACCATGGAGGCGGCCATCAACGAGATCAACCAGGCGATGGCGGCAGCCTCCAGGGGGGACTTTACACAGCGTGTTCAATCCGATCTGCGCGGTGACCTCGACAATCTGAAGCAGGGGGTCAATCAGTCGCTGCAGAATATCCAGCATGCCCTGGATGAGGCGGGCAAGGTGGCCGATGCGATTGCTTCCGGTAATCTCTCGAAGAGAGTTGAGGGTCAATATTATGGCCGTTTGGGTGACTTGAAGGGCTCTCTCAATGAGTCAACCGAACAGCTCCACCGCATTGTGTCTCAGGTCAATATCAGTTCAGAACAGGTAGGCTCCAATGCGAAAGAGGTCAACACCAGCAGTGACCAGCTCGCTCGGAGAACAGCACAACAGGCGGCCAGCCTGGAGGAGACGGCGGCCAGTATGGAGGAGATGACCGCAACGGTTCAACATAATGCGGAGAATGCCGGAGTGGCCAACCAGCTCTCTGCCGATGCACATTCCGAGGCGGCCGAAGGTTCGGAAGTGGTTGATCAGGCGGTCGAAGCGGTGGCCCGCATCAAGGAGTCGAGTGACAAGATTACCGAGATCATCTCATTGATAGATGGAATTGCGTTTCAGACCAATCTGCTGGCACTCAATGCCGCAGTCGAGGCAGCGCGTGCCGGTGAACAGGGACGCGGTTTTGCGGTTGTTGCCGGTGAAGTGCGCACACTGGCACAACGTTCAGCCGCAGCGGCCAAGGATATTTCTGCGCTCATCGAGGAGAGTTCCCATCGGGTCAATGAAGGGGCCGAACTGGTTGGCAATGCCGGTACCGCCCTGACCAGGATTCAGACTGCGGTACAGAAGGTCAACAACATTATTAAGGAGATCAGCACCTCCAGTAATGAGCAGAGCCTGAGCATCCAACAGGTGAATACTGCGATCAGTGAGCTTGAAGGGGTCAACCAGCAGAACAGTGCCATGGTTGAAGAGAGTGCGGCAGCCAGTAGCCAGCTGGATCAGCAGGCGAGAAAACTGGTGGAATTGATGCGCTTTTTTGACATCAGTGCCGTTACTACCGCAGTAAAAAATGGAACTGTAGAGACCACAGAACCTGAGATACCAGACAAGACGAGTGTCCCCAAAGAGGATGGGGATGATGGATTCAGTGATTTCTAACGGTTGACCACTTTGGCAGTGGCCTTATTATGTGCAGAAATCCAGACTTGATCTGACATACAGTGTCAGATTGGATCATTGCAGCCCTTCAAATGGGCTTACATATCCAACACTAAACGGACGCTTACTGTTTCTTTATTCGGTAGTGCAATCAAATCGGGAACAGGCTCTGATTATCAGTAACTGTAACCAGCTGGGTACCATCACTGACACCGCATGTTAGCTGCCATTCTCCATTTCATGCTTTTTATTGCTGCCGAAGCTAAAGCAACACAAGGTTGAACATTTACCCATGTATCGTGACCTGGGGCAAGTTCAAAAGCATCACCGAGACAAACATCGGATTCTTCTCCACTTGCGCTTTTATGTAAAGATGATTGTTATACGGCTCTTAAAGTTGACTCAAACTCTGCACATATAGAAAAAAATCAACTTCTGTATAGAGCAATTAAATGCGCCATTATTGAGATAGTTCACTTTTAAGTGAATTCAACTTCCCACATAAATCACCAATATAGTTACCTAGAAATTTTAGCGCATGCTGAACTTCACCTTTTTCAATAGATAATTTGTTATCAGAACGAAAGTTCATTTCTTCTTCAGCCCACGAAACCAAAAATTCGTATATTTTTTGCTCATCATCAGTCATTACAGAAGAAGGCACTTGTTTATCTCTAACTGACTTTAATGATACAAACTCAACGAAATGTAGCGCTCTATACAGGTTTACAATCATCGTGAATGAATCTGCGGCCAAGGACTCGTACTTCCCAAGCCTATTTCTCTCCCATACATTCGCTTCAGGTGAAAGTATGCTCAAGGAATCGATAATGCCGTTGAATCTGGTCAATGGGTAAACATCTCCATTTAAAGAGCTTCGGTGTTTCCATACTTTCAGAATTAACTCAACAGCTTGTTGCTGGTATTCTTCTTTCTTTTCAGGGCTATTCTCCTGCTCAGCCCGGCCCATCACTTCTGCTAAGTGATGCGACATCCATTTCCCGAGAGTGTCACAACTATCTGAAAAACCCAGCTCAGTCGCCAGATGGTGTCCAAGTACCAACACATCCTTCAGTGGTAAGGATTTCTCCAGTTCTTCTGAGAAGATAGAGTCTTGCGTACCGCGCTTCTTTTTCGGGGTCTTCGTTATACTCTGTAATTCCATCTTTACTTGCTCTTCGTGTTATTTCGACTTCAATAATCAAATCTAAATCAACTTCGCTTAGGTATTTTTTAAGGTAACTCGATGAAATCTTCAGACGATACCCATCAGAAATAACATCTTCACCAAATATATATTCCTTTTGCCTGGAATCATCTCTTACGTCACCCCATGTTTCATAAACAAATACTCTATCTATGCCACTGGCATCAATCCAGCTAACCGGATAACTATTGGGCTGACGCAACCCTAGAATATCAACGACTTCTTCAGAAGGCATACTTTCAATCATACGAACACCATGATTAAACGTGTCTTTCTTATCCAACCGTGAATCACTAGAATACTCACTGATCCAGCCACGTAATAGATATGGCCCATCGTTTATTTCAAATTCATTATTCGCGGGTGGCAGACGATAATCATGAGAGTCGCCAGATGTTTGAAGAGCCCTAACCAAGGACAGGCCCGTATCAGGATTAACCAGAGAAGATGATATTGTAACGTTAGAGCGATGGTTGCTGGTGCGAATACTATGATAAGCATCAACAGTCAGATTATTCTCATTAGAGGATAAACCAAGCTCTAGCTCAAAATCATCAGCCTTAATTTCGGAGATCCAGTTCTTTACCTCAACGGAAGGAGATTTGTGAAATCGATTTTCCAGCGGTGTCGGGCATCGAAGATCACTCGCCCAGTGTGACGGTTGAGTTAATCCCTCCTGCCTCAAAAAACCATTTAATGTTCCGTAATCATCATCATCATATTCAGCTTCCGCCAACGATTTTTCAGCCATTAAAGAACCGATGCTACACCACATCGCGTGCCACTCCAGATAGTAGCTATGCCGTTCCATCGTTGGCATAGAACCGTGACTATGACTGTACAGATTATAGTTAGTCCGTTCGAATTTATATTTCCTTGGTTCGTTTTCCCATGTTGATAAATCTGAACCACTTTGCCACCGATCCATGATCCATGCTTCCGCCTCGTCAAGAAACGTCTCTTCATCTACATCAGAGAAACACCTTATCGCGCTCGGGTACACATACCTGAGGGTATCCATCGAATCGAATCGAAATCTTCTCTCTTTACCTCCTTCATGAAATCCTCCATGGGAAACTCTACGCTTCGATTTTTCTGTAACTAAATCAGATGTATTAACCCGCCTTATTCACCAAATAACCCATAAAACAAGGAGGCGCGCCCTCTA
>CAYFOR010000039.1:0-23131 GCA_964344785.1 uncultured Piscirickettsiaceae bacterium | reverse complement strand
AGTTGGTTGACGATCAGATGGCAGGTCTTGGGTAATCTGACAAAGTAGAATTAGGCGATTTCCAGAAAAAAACATACTGCCTTGCCATGTGCCTGTGATCGTGCCTTGCATACGAACGGAAAATCCGGCGCAATCTGATATGTTTTTTTTCAGCAATCGCCTTGGCACGTTGGGTATTGAAGCGGTGGGGAACTCCTACTCTTCCGAGATCGCCTCTGTCGCTGTAGTCTTGGCCAACAGGATGTAGCCTTCGTTGCGAACGGTCTGGATGATATTGCCTGCATGGTCCCCCAATCGGCTGCGAAGACGGCTGATCTGTACATCCACCGCACGTGTAGAGACCACGGATTTCTTTCCGTGGCCATTGGCAGACAGTTCATCACGGCTCAACGGACGATTGGGGTTGTCAAGGAAAGCTGCCAGGATATTGTATTCCGAGCTGGTGAGTGATAGTCGTTGCCCATCCTTTCGTACCAATGTCCGTTCCGGCATGATCAGGGTCAGTCCGGCGAAGTGGATCGAGCGAGGCTTGTCGTTAT
Source organism: uncultured Piscirickettsiaceae bacterium (assembly GCA_964344785.1). Taxonomy (GTDB): domain Bacteria; phylum Pseudomonadota; class Gammaproteobacteria; genus Thiopontia. The sequence continues at coordinate 22,592 of CAYFOR010000039.1, read as the reverse complement.
GGATCGGAGTGCGACGGAGGATGGCATGGACGCGTGCCAGCAGCTCGTCCGGTTCAAACGGTTTCGGAATATAGTCATCCGCACCCAACTGCAGTCCGTGAACCCGGTCACTGGTCTCGGTACGGGCAGAGAGCATCAGTACGGGCAGCGTACTGGTTTTGCGCAGTGACTCAAGAAAAGAGAAGCCATCCTCTCCAGGCAGCATGATATCAAGAATGATCAGTGCAATTGGATGGTGTTCGAGCAGTTCTCTTGCCTGCCGGACATTGGATGCAGTGGAGACATTGGGAAAGCCGTTGCAACTCAGATAGTGCTGCAACAGTTCACGTATCTCAATGTCATCATCAACGACCAGCAGGTGTTCGGAGCGGTTCATCCAACCATTATAGAAAAATGGTTATTGGTTGAGTGTTACGAAATGTTTCCAAATGTTTCAAGGGGGTCCAGAGTGGGGGGCGGCAGGCTGGAATACGATCCTGTCGAGCCGGATATGAAAGGTCTCCTGAAGAGAGTTTGTTGCAATCAGGTACTCTCCATCCTTGCGAGTGACCAGGTCTTTGGGGGTCATAGTTGCCTGCTCGACTTTTCCTGCAGGGTCGGACCACTGCAACTGCATCACTTGTCGGCGCATAATGGCCAACTCCAGTTGGCTGTGCTGTGCGCAACTGATGGGGAGGTAGGGAGTGTGATGGTTATGGCCTGTCACGCCTCAGTAGAAACTCAAGCAGTGCCTTCTGGGCGTGCAGCCGATTTTCGGCTTCATCCCAGACTACGCTCTGTGGGCCATCAATGACCTCTGTTGTCACCTCTTCACCACGGTGGGCGGGCAGGCAGTGCATGAACAGTGCATCATCAGCTGCCTCTGCCATTAATGCATCGTTGACCTGATAAGGCTGGAAGACTGCATTGCGTGCGCTGCTTTCCGACTCTTGCCCCATACTGGCCCACACATCGGTGACGACCAGATCGGCACCACGCACCGCTTCAACAGGGTCGCGCATCAGGCTGATGCACGATTGGGTGGCCGCAATCTGTTTTGGGTTGGGGGTATATCCCTCTGGGGTTGCGATGTTGAGGTGGAAACCGAATCGAAGTGCGGCGTTCATGTACGAATGACACATGTTGTTTCCGTCCCCGATCCATGCAACCCGTTTTCCCCGGATAGAACCCCGATGCTCCTGGTAGGCCTGCATATCTGCCAATAGCTGACATGGATGGAAGTTGTCTGTCAGTGCGTTGATTACGGGGACGGAGCTGTAGTGTGCAAAGCGCTCGATATCTTCATGGGCAAAGGTGCGAATCATCACCACATCGACCATACTGGAGAGTACCCTTGCGCTGTCTTCAATAGGTTCGCCGCGTCCAAGCTGGGTATCTCTGGGAGATAAAAAGATTGAGCTGCCACCGAATTGGGCCATGCCGGTTTCAAAAGAGACCCGGGTACGAGTTGATGACTTTTCAAAGATCATACCCATCACCTGGCCCTTCAGTGGCTCATAAGGTGTGCCATCGACGCGCATCTGCTTCAGTTCGATCGCCCTGTGGATGAGATGCTCAAGCTCCTCACTGCTGAGATCGAGAAGGGTGAGAAAGTGGCGTACGCTCATCGGTCCGGCCCCTCTTCACTCCACTGTTCAATGAGGTCGCTGAGCCGGTTTACGATCTCCTGAGCCTCATCATCACTCAAAATCATCGGTGGCAGTAGCCGTACGACACGTTCTGCAGTGACATTGATCAGTAGTCCTTTATCCAGTGCCCGACTGACCAGCGAACCACATGGTCGCTCCAGTTCGATACCAATCATCAGTCCCTGGCCGCGAATCTCGGTTACGGCAGGGTTGTTCTGCAGTCGCTGTGTCAGATTGCTACGAATCATTGTGCCCAATGTCTGGGCGCGCTCAAGCAGTCCATCCGTTTCAATGGTATCGATGACAGCCAAGGCGGTACGGGTTACCAGTGGATTTCCACCAAAGGTGGAGCCATGCATCCCCGGCTTCATCAATGTGGCGGCCTTACCACGGGTCAGGCAGGCACCGATTGGCAGGCCATTGCCGAGCCCTTTGGCAAGGGTCATCACATCGGGTGTGATTGCATGGTGCTGGAAGCCAAACCAGGTACCGGTCCGCCCCATGCCGCTTTGAATCTCGTCCAGAATCATCAGCCACCCCTGTTGATCACAAAGGGTACGGATACTGTTGAGGTAATCCTGGTCCGGCACCTGGATGCCTCCTTCTCCCTGAATGGGTTCAACCAGGACAGCGGTGACCTCTTTCGAGGTGGATGCGATCTCGTGAAGTGCATCAATATCGCTGTATGGGGCACGAATAAATCCGGATACCAGCGGTTCGAACCCTGCCTGTACCTTGCGGTTTCCTGTTGCACTCAGTGTAGCCAGCGTGCGTCCATGGAAGCTGTTGTTGACGACAATGATGGATGGGTTGTCGATCCCTCTTCCATGGCCATGGAGTCGGGCCAGTTTGATTGCAGCCTCATTGGCTTCGGCACCGGAGTTTGCGAAAAAGACGTTCTCCATACCGGATATTTCACAAAGCCGATCAGCGAGCTGCCGCTGATGGGGGATGCCGTAGAGGTTGGAGGTGTGAACCAGGGTTTCGGCCTGATCACAGACTGCCTGGGTAACGGCAGGATGGCAGTGGCCCAGTCCGCACACGGCAATCCCGCTGATTGCATCAAGATACCGTTGGCCCGTTTCATCTTCCAGCCAGGCCCCTCTGCCCTTGACGAAAGAGACCGGCAGACGCCCATAGGTGGGCATAATTGTGTCGCTCATTACTGCAAAAACTCAACATCCAAAAAACAAAAACGGCAGCCTCAAAATGATGCTGCCGATCAATTGAGGAATTATTGTAACGGATGTTACAGCTTTCGCAAGTATTGAAAAAAATAGCAGAAGTCATGGATACTTATCGAACTATCTTATGGTATGCTCGCAGTGTTTGGTTCATAACGATAATGATAATAAAGTAGTACTGTAGTACTAGCGCCACACCGCTAAAGAGGGATACAGAATCATGCACATGATCAGAAAGATTGAGGTCGCACCGGGCATTAGCTGGATCGAGGTGCCGGAGGTTGATCTGCGCGTGCTATGTGGTTGCCCGGCTGATAGCGTCAAACATCTGATGAAGCGGGGTTTGATCGTCTTTACCGAGCGTGACGGGGTGAAGTATGAGTTGGGCCCCAATGCGATTCTGTTATCCGACGTGTTGCTGCAAAATGGAGAGTTCTCCAATCTGGCAGAATTCCCGGTGCTGCAGATGCTCTATCGTCAGGGGATGATCATTCCCAACCACCCCAACAATACCGGCCAGAAGCCACTGCTCATCGGTACCCGTGATCAGGTGGAGGCCCAGATGGAGTATATCTATCGCGGGAACTACGGCCTGGTCTCCAAGGAAGAGATCGTGGCAACCGGCATTGATGAAGAGATGGCCGATGAGATGATGGCGATGAAGCTCCGCTTCGCCTTTGGCAGAATTCAGAAGACTGAAGACCTGCTGGAGCAGCTTGTGGTAGAGGATGGTGATGCTGTCGAGATCAGAGATGGCGTCATGATCAAGCGGGTTGGTCTGAATGTCTACGAGCTCTCATACAAGGGTGAGGCTGTCCAGACGGATCTCAATCTGCCTGAAGGAGAGGGGTATCAGGTTCCGTATCCACTCGATTTCCATGATGTCCGACGGGGCTATTTTTCAGTGCTCCACTCCGGTCAGGGAGATGGCTGGGATCCACAGCGCCCCAGCATGTCCTCGATCCTGATGTTTCAGGGGAAGGTTTACATGATCGATGTGGGGCCCAATGTACATGAAAACCTCTGTGCACTGGGAATCAGCCTGAATGAAATTCACGGCCTGTTTCATACCCATTGCCACGACGACCATTTTGGCGGGTTGGCGACACTGGCCCGTTCCGGACACCGGATTCAATACTACGCCACACCGTTGGTGCGTGCATCGGTCACCAAGAAGCTCTGTGCACTACTGTCGGTTGAGGAGTCGTTCTTTGAGAAGTGCTTCAGCATCAATGATCTCGAGCTTGATGTCTGGAACAATGTGGATGGGCTGGAGGTGCGACCGATCTTCTCTCCCCATCCAGTGGAGACCACCATCCTGCGTTTTCGCTCGCTATGGGAAGATGGTTATCACACCTATGCCCACTATGCGGATATTGCCTCATTCAGTGTGATTGACGGCATGCTGGAGACAGAGGAGCGGCTGGGTCTCAAGGCCAGAACGATCGAGAAGATCAAGGCGGATTATCTGGAACCGGCCAATACCAAGAAGGTGGATATCGGCGGAGGCATGATCCATGGGGATATCGAGGATTTTGTCAACGACGATTCGGACAGGATCATTCTCTCTCACTCTGCGGCTCCCTATACTGCGCGCCAGAAAGAGATTGGCTCGGGGGCACCGTTTGGGGCTGTGGATGATCTGATTCCAATCTATCAGAACTACTCGTGGCGTTATGCGATCGAGTATTTGCGCTCCTATTTCCCTTCAGCCTCCGACTACTACATGCGGATTCTGCTCAATAACAAGGTGGAGCTGTTCAACCCAGAGTCCATCATGCTGAAGGAGGGGCAGATCAACAACGAAATCTACCTGACCCTGACCGGCAACGTGGAGATGATGAACGTTGCAGAGGGAGTCAACTGCGAGCTGTATGCGGGGACCATTATCGGTGAGGTTTCCGGGTTGAACCGGGTACCCTCCATCTACACCTACCGCAGTACCAACTTTGTTCAGGCGCTACGAATCCCCAGCTCGCTGTTTACCGTCTTTATTCAGCAAAATAATCTTCTAAGCGAGATGAATCTGCTGGAGGAGCGGCGTGAGCTGCTGAACCGGATGCCGTTGTTCAGCGAGGCGATCTCCTATGCCTTGAAGAACCGGCTGGTTCATGCCATTGAAATTCTCTCTGTTGTGGCTGGTGAGGAGGTCTCCAATGACAAGGATGCGCTATATATTGTCAATACCGGAAAAATGGTTTCAGCTCAGGATGAGCAGCATGTTCTGGGTAGTGCGGACTTTTTTGGAGAGGGTGTATCGATTGAAGAGAGTGAGGGGCAGGGGGAGCTCCGTTTCCGGGCGCTGGAGGATAGCGAGCTGTACCTGATCCCTGGTAATCTGCTGAGAGAGTGCCCGATTCTGTTGTGGAAGGTGATGGAAGATTCGGAGAAGCGGAGGTAGGATATTTTCATCACCTTATCAGTTACAAACAGAAAGGCCCGAAAAAATCGGGCCTTTCTGTTTGTGTGGGCAGGTGATGACTTCAGAATGGCAGTCCGTGCCCAAAAGCGGTCATTCCCATCAGCATTGGGAAAGAGAGTGCCGTGTTTGTGCGGGAGGCCAGCAGTGCAACTTTCTTGGCTTGGGAGATCTCTTCATCACTGGCCTCTTTCATGCCAAGAATTTTCTGCTGGTTGGGCCAGATCACCAGCCATACATTGATCAGCATGATCGTGCCCAGCCAGGCTCCCATACCGATCACCTCCCAGCCGTCGGCAAAGGTGAATGCGCCAACCAATCCACCCATATGGCCCAATGCACCGGCACCGGAGAGCCAGGTGAGTACCGACGCCCAGCGAAACCAGAATAGTGCCCGCGGTGCAACATACTTGTTGATTGCCGCAGGGCCGGGGTCACCATCGGCTACAGCCGCAGCCACTGCAGGCATTTGTATCGCATTGAAATAGTAGAGCAGGCCAACCCAGGCGATGCCAACCACGGCATGGAACCAGACATTGATCTCCAGTGGGTTGACTGCATAGGCAACCACCCCATCTGCATTGGGAGACTTCAGCAAGACAACAAAGACAAGTGCCAGAATGATGCCGGCGATTACGGTTCCAATACGGCTCTGTAATGGGTTCATGGGTGCGCTCCTTGAATGAATGAAAAAATAACCTATTAAAACTGTCGGGAATTATAGGCTCAGGAGGGTCTTTGATCAAGAAGAGATTAGGCTGGGCAACAGGTTATCGGTTGCGTGTGAGGGAGGTTACATAAAGGGCTTGGCAACCACGAGAGTGACAATTGCAATCAGGATGAGGGTGGGTATTTCATTGAAAAAACGATAAAACTTATGGTCTTTTTCATTCTCTCCAAGACGGAATCGTTGCAAAAAGTGGTAGCAGTAGTAGTGGAAGAACAGCAACAGTAGTACTAGGGTCAGCTTCAGGATCAGCCAGAGGGGGAGCGTCCACTGCCATAGGTCAATCATCCACACGCCAGTGAGCAGGGTAAGCACCATGGCAGGGTTCATGATGTAGTAGAAGAGCTTGTACTCCATCACCTTGAAGGTCTCATTCACATCACTGGATTCGTTCATGGCATGGTAGACATAGATTCTCGGCAGGTAGAAGAGACCGGCGAACCAGGAGATCAGTGCCAGCAGGTGGATCACTTTGGCGGTAACGAAGCTATGCTGAAACTGCATATAGAAGAGGCCGACAATAAGGAGAAGGACAAGGGGCTGGATGATACGCAGGTGGGATCGATTCATGGTTCTATCGGTTTAGAAATGGTGTTGCAAGAGCGAGGTAGACGGGTTTCGGGCAGAACAGACGGGAGGTTCTATAGGCGATGAATGCGGTAACCATCAACGGCAGAATCATCTGCTGGCTGCTGGTCATCTCCATCACGATCACGAATGCGGTGATCGGTGTCTGTACCACACCCGTAAAGTAGCCGACCATCCCCAGAAGGATGGTAGCGGAGAATAGGGTGGGATCAAACCACTGTGCCACTACAGCACCAAGTCCGGCCCCGGTAGCCAGCGAGGGGGAAAAGAGGCCGCCGGGAATCCCACTGAAGAAAGAGGAGAGGGTGGCACCCATTTTCAGTAGTGGATAGAGAGGGCTACCTTCAACCTCACCATTGAGGATCGCTTCTACCTCATGAAAACCGGTGCCATAGCTGGCAGAGCCGGAAAGCAGCCCGGTAACTGCCAATGCAAGGCCGCAGAGGGCGGGTACCAGCACGGGACGGCGCAGCAGAACAGGCGCGATCGCACGGGTGCCCTGGATCAGGCCGGAGGAAAAGAGCCCTCCAATCGCGCCGCCCAGTAACCCGCAAGTGATCATTACGCTGAAGCTACCGAGATTCAACGGCAGGGTGGCGTCACTCTCTCCAAAAAAGCTCTGCTCACCAACGATGGCGACAGCGATCACTCCTGCGATCAGAACGGCCAACAGAACAGTGGCACTAGAGCGCTCTCTGAAGGAGCGGCTCAGCTCTTCAATGGCAAATACAATGCCTGCCAGCGGGGCATTGAATACTGCAGCGACACCTGCAGCGCCACCAGCTAGAATCAGGCCACGCTGCAGCGCTTGTCTGTCGAAGTGGGCATAACGGTTCATGGAGTAGAGAATGGAGGCGCCGATATGGACGGCGGGCCCACCGCTGCCGACAGAGGCACCACAGAGTAGGGCCCACAGTGTCATGATGGTTTTGCCTGCGGCAATTCTCAGGGAGAGGAGCTGATGACGGGCCTCATGGGTAGAGAGCTTGAGGGCCGCAATAGTCTGCGGAATGCCACTGCCCTGCGTATTGGGGAAGTAGCGACGGGCAGCCAGAGAAGCGGTGACAAGGCCTACAGGGGTAACCAGTAGCGGAAGATAGGGAGAGAGGACCACCAGATGGCGGAAGGCCTCTTCGACTTTCGTTACGAGAATGGCATACAGAGCAATAACAACACCCACTGCCAGCGCTCCGATGCAGAATATCAGGAAGCGCCACAGTCGTGGTGTAGTCAACCAGATGGCAGTACGCTGCAGTCGCCTTCTCTGGCTGCTACTCATCGCAGTGAAAGAATTGGCCACCCTCGGGCTGAGGCCATCTCGCGCAAGGTCGCATCCGGGTCAACCGCGACGGGGTGTTCAACATATTCAAGCAGCGGCAGGTCATTATGTGAGTCACTGTAGAAGGTGCTGTCCGCAAGTGATACAGAGTGCTCCTTGAGCCACTCCTCCAGGCGGCTGATCTTTCCCTGCTGATAGGATGGCGTGCCGACGGTCTTGCCGCTGAATTGATCATTAATCATCTCCGGTTCGGTGGCAATCAACTCAGGAATCGCTAAACGGTTGGCAATCGGTGCAGTAATAAAACGGTTTGTGGCGGTGACGATGAGCAATTGATCTCCACGATTCCGATGGTGTTCGATCAGCTCAAACGCCTTTGGCAGCAGGATGGGCTCAATATCCTCCTCCATGAATTGTCGATGCCACTGCTTCAGTATGCTCATGGACTGTCCGGTGAGCGGCTTTAGCTGGAACTCCAGCCACTCATGGATGTTCAGGACTCCACGTTGATACTCAGCATAAAACCGATCATTTTCCCTTCGGTAGAAGGTCTCCTCAACATGGCCATGACGAACCAGAAACTCTCCCCAGAGGTGGTCACTGTCGCCACCAATCAATGTGTTGTCGAGATCAAATAGGGTTAGTGCCATGTTGGCTCCATGTAGAAAAAACGGACGGCAGACTGTTTATTGTACCTTAGCCAATTGTGGCATTCTTTCTGTGGTAGACTCGGGGCTATTGTGAATAGAAGAAAGTGTGTGCCCGCTGCAGCATATCAATGATCGAACCTGTGTGGCTGTTGCTAGAGGCACCCAAAAAAGAATAAGTTGAAGGTGTTTTGCTGTGATTGACGAAAATGGTTATCGCCCCAATGTGGGCATTGTCGTCATCAACGGTGCGGGGAAGCTGTTTTGGGCTCGGCGTATTGGCCAGGATGGGTGGCAGTTTCCTCAAGGGGGTATTGATGATGATGAGACACCGGAGGAGGCGGCCTACCGTGAGCTCTATGAAGAGATCGGCCTGCTGCCGGAGCAGGTAGAGATGCTGGGGCAGACTCGAGGGTGGTTGAAATATCGGCTGCCCAAGCGCTGTATCCGTGGTGGACCGGAACCGGTTTGCATCGGTCAGAAACAGAAGTGGTTTCTGATGCGGCTGCTGGCCCATGACTCGGAGGTCAAGCTGAATCAGGTAGACCACCCCGAATTTGATGCTTGGCGCTGGATCGATTACTGGGAGCCGATTGGTGATGTGGTCTATTTCAAGCGTAGTGTCTATCGCAATGCATTATGCGAGTTGTCGCACTTCGGACTTCCACCAGGCAAGAGACGGTTGCCGGATAAGTACCGGCTCTCCTGTCGTAGTCATTAGGTAGCTATTCATCTCACCCCTGAATAGATACACCATTAGGAGATATTGTTATTATGGATTTTAAGAAAATTGAGTGGACGGATGAATATAGTGTCGGGCATTCGGAGCTAGACCGGCAGCACCAACATATCCTGCATCTGATTAACCAGATCGTGGAGCGTCTGAATGGTGGCGACCTGGCAGACAGTGGGTTGGCCAAGGATGTGATGTCCATGTTGATGCGGCTCTATGAAGTGGGACAGCAGCACTTCTATTTTGAGGAGATCTATCTCTCCCGTTCAGACTATCCCGATATCAAGGCGCAACAGAGTTCCCATAGCCTCTATACCGACAAGGTGTTGCAGCTGATGTCTGAAGGGGTCTCGGATACAGAGAATCAGAAAGAGCTGATTGGCTTCCTGCTGGAGTGGTGGAACAACCATATTCTGGTAGAGGACATGGCCTACAAGGGGCACCTCAAGGAAGAGTAGCCCTGTCCAACTGGTTTCGGTGGATCATCGCTTCAGGCGCCAGTGCACCACTTCCCCGGCCCTGAACGGGACCAGTGGATGGTCCCCAAACGAAATCTCGCTGGGTACCGTCCACGGCTCTCTTTCCAGAGTGACCAGGGTGCTGTTTCTCGGTAGTCGGTAGAAATCCGCTCCGTGGTGGCTGGCAAACCCCTCCAGTCTGTCGAGTGCGTCCACCGCCTCAAAGGCCTCTGCATAGAGTTCCAGCGCAGCATGAGCCGTGTAGATGCCGGCACAGCCGCATCCGCTCTCCTTGGCGTGGCGCGGGTGTGGTGCGCTGTCGGTTCCGAGGAAAAATTTGGGGTTGCCACTGGTGGCTGCATTGATCAATGCCAGGCGGTGCTGCTCCCGCTTGAGTACAGGCAGGCAGTAGTGGTGGGGGCGCATACCGCCTTGAAACATGGCGTTACGGTTGAGCAGCAGGTGGTGTGCAGTGATGGTGGCTGCCACGGTTTCCGGAGCCTGGGTGACGAACTCAACCCCCTGTTCGGTGGTCAGGTGCTCAAGGACCAGCCTCAGCTCCGGATTTCGCTGCAGTAACGGGATCAATTTCTCTTCGATAAAGCGTGCCTCACGATCAAACAGATCCACCTCGGGGGTGGTCACCTCTCCATGGACCAACAGTGGCACCCCACAATCTGCCATTGTCTTCAGGGTATCTTCGATGCCCTCCAGATTGGTGACTCCCGAGTCTGAGTTGGTGGTTGCCCCTGCCGGATAGAGTTTGACGGCAGCCACCCACTCACTTTCAGCCACCTTTTCAATCTCGGAGGGGGGGGTCCGGTCGGTCAGATAGAGTGTCATCAGCGGTTGAAAGGGGCTCTCATGCGGTAGTGCATCGAGAATGCGTTGGCGATACTGCAGAGCGGCATCCACTGTGGTGACCGGAGGTACCAGATTGGGCATGATGATGGCGCGGCCAAAACGGGCGGCACTGTCATGAACGATCGTAGACATCGCGTCTCCATCACGCAGGTGGAGATGCCAGTCGTCAGGCAGGGTCAGGGAAATGGATGAGTGGCTCATTGTCGGATCTTGATCTCCAGAGGGTGTTCGTTATCGAAGTGAATGTCACGCTGCGGGAAGGCCATTACCAGCCCAGCCTCATTGAGCTTGCGGTTGATGGCGTGATGAAGAGCGGTCGTGGTTGACAGGCGATGGTCGATGGAGTCGAGGAAACAGCGCAACTTCAGGATGAGTGCATTGTCTCCAAACTCGTCAAAGGAGGTGGAGGGCTCTGGATCATCGATGACGTGGGGATGCTCCCTTGCGGCCTCAACCATCAGTCTGGAAGCCAGTTCGGCGTCATTGCCATAGGCAATACCCACCGGGATGATCAAGCGGTTGAGCTGGTCACTCAGCGTCCAGTTCAACAGCTGTCCGGTGATGAACTCCTTGTTCGGGATTACCAGCTCCTGGCGGTCGAAGGTTCGAATCGTGGTGGCACGGATGCGGATGCGGACCACTACACCGGTGGTGCCGGCAGCAGTTATGGTGTCGCCTACCCGGATGGGCCGCTCGAACAGCAGGATGATGCCACTGACAAAGTTGGCCACGATCTCCTGCAGGCCGAAACCGAGACCGACACCGAGCGCAGCTACCAGCCACTGGACACTGGACCACTGGGCGCCGACTGCATTCAGCGCAGCGATGATGCCGAATGCGACGATGGTATATTGGGTCAGCGTACGAATGGCATAACGGGCACCGAGATCAAGCGGCAGGCGCTGTAGCAGAATGATCTCCAGAAGACCTGGAAGATTGCGCGCCAGGATGAAGGTGATGGTGACAAAAAAGGCCCCAATGATCAGATCAACCAGGGTGATGGGGCGAATCTTCTCGATCCCATCAATCAGCTCGGTGGTATTCAGTGGCAGTGTGACAGATTCAAGCGGCTCCAGCACCGGGATCAGATCAGACCAGATCATCCATAATCCGATTGCGGTCAACAGAAAGAGGGCGGTGTATAGCAGTCGATTTGCCTGGTCGCTCAACTCCTGAATGTTGATCGCCTCCGGTTGAACCTCTACAAACTCTGCTGTGGTAGCTGCATCATCCTGCTCGGAATCGTCGAACTCCATTTCACGCTGTTGTCGGAGCTCCTCGCGCCGCTTCACCGCCTCTTCATAACGCAGGCGGCGATCGGCCATCTGCAGGGAGCGGGTGGTCCCCTCTTTCAGCAGGAATACAACGGAGAAAAACAGAGCCGTCGTCAATAGATGGTCGGCGATCAACACTGCGGAGTGGTGATGGCCGGATATCGAGGTGACGATGGTCAATAGCGGCAGGAGCACCAGTGTGGGAAGCCAGATCCAGTGAATGCGCTGGATCGCTTGAGGGTTGTTGCATATCCTGGGGTGACACTGGACCACAGCGGAGGGTTTGAGCAGTTGATAGGAGAGCAGCAGCATCGCTCCCATTCCGACAAGAAATGCGGGGCGTCCGATACCAACCAGTTGCGGCTCCTGACCGCTCTCACTGGCGATCATGGCGATGAAGAGTGCTGGAAGCACAATCAGGTTGAACAGATTCAGATGAAGAAGGAATGGTCTTCGCAGCTCAGCAGGCCACTGAAAGTGGACCGTTCCCAGACCATGTTCGCGGCTGCTGTAGCGAAAAAAGGTGGTGGTGAGCAAGAGTATGGAGATGGCGGGCAGTGCATTGCCCAATGCGATGCTGAAAGAGGTTGCAGCAGGGTTGCTGTGGAGCGCCCAGTGAGCAGTATAGAGCAGGGTCGGGAGCGGCATGGAGAGTAGCAGGGTATGGAGCAGTGCCTGCAGGGTGATCCGGTTGCTGTTGTCGAGCAGCCTGTGAGCACGACTGGCCAGTGACTCCAGCTCACGCAGTAACAGTGTTCTGGAGAGCCATAGCAGTATGCCGACCATTAACAGCAGTGTAGCGGCCGGGGTTGTGCCATATCCGTTCAGCAGATCATCTGTAGCAGTGGCCCAGGAGGTGGGTGAGAACAGCCAGCCGATCATGGCTACCGTGGTGGGAAGGTCGGAGAGGGATGGGGGAGGAATGTTGCGAATCCAGATCAGCCGTTCATTGATGTAACGGATAAACTGTTCTGACTCTTCGACCAGTTGTCGCTCTTCCACATAGAGCGAGGTGAGCTGGCTGATATAGTGGCTGTAGAGTGTATAGAGTTGCAGTGTGTGTTCCCGCTGGGTCAACAGTAGCTGACGTGCCTTGCCCTGAACGGCCGTGGTGATCAGTGGGCGAAATTCGAGATCGCCTGCGAGCAGTGCATCAATCTCGGTAGCGGACAGCGCCATCAGTTCAGAGAGTGTCTCCTCAAGATCTTTCAGATCACGTTGCATCTCATCGATATCGACAATACGGTTGGTGGCACGGTCGATCTCGGTGGTTATCTCGGCTGCACTGCGGCGATATTGCTCCAGGGAGGGGAGCTCCTGTTTCCGTTTATGCAGCATGCGGCCAACGGATTCACTGGAACCAATCAGTGCCGCCCGCCTGCGGGTCTCTGCAATCTCACTCTTCAATTGGGAGAGTTGCTGTCTGCTCTGCTGAAGCTGCTCCACGACCTGGGAGTTCTTCTGGGTAATCCGTTCCATCTCATCACTGATCTGAACATTCTGCTGGGCAATGGCCTGGATCGGAGTCGGCAATCCCACACTGTCGAGGCGCTCTTGCTCGGCAGCCTTGCGGGCTTCACGAGCGGCCTGTTCGCGCTTCTCATTCAGCAGTTTGCGACTCTTCTCCAGCAGTTCCATCAGGGGTTGCAGGTTGCGTTCGGCGAGATCGACTTCGCTGCGCATCCAGTTGTTGAGCAGCTCCTGGTGGTCAGTCCTGGTCTGCTGGAGTGTGAGTTGTTGCTGGCGGAGGTGATGCCGTGCCATGAGTGCCTGACGGTGAATTTCACGCAGCTGCAGTGGCTCCTCTGCTGCAGAGGGTTGTTTGAGGTCTGCCTCAAGCTCCTGTAGCGCCTTGCGGTGTTCGGCAGTTAGCTGACTGGAGGTGATCTCGAATAGCTGGTTGGCTTCACTCTTGAAATGGTTCAGCTGCGCCTGCTCCTCCCTCAATCGGGTCTCCAGCAGGCCAATTTCAGCAGTGAGTTGATGGATGTTGCTGGCAGGGTCTGGTGGTGATAGTGGAAGGGGGGGCTGTCCCAACTCGTCCTGAATCGATTTGAGGCGCGTGGGTGCCTGCTCGATCTGCTCTCTCAACTGTTCGATCTGGAGGGTGGTCTGTTCTGCCGTTTTTTGTGCCTCGATGGCCTGCTCCAGCAGATCCAGCAGGCGGGATCGGGTCACCTCACCTTCTCCCTCTGAGGCGTCAATCTCACCTCTTTTCGATTGCAGCTGTTCAATGGTCAACAGTGTTTCGGTCTCACTGCCCCGGCTGTCCGCTATCGGAAGCACCCCTGTCAGGGCAACAAGGAGCAGGATAAAGAGCCTGGGAGGTGGAAGCAGCATGAATGAAATTATACTGTGTACGGGCAGGGAGTCCTATTGCCACCACTGAACATCGCTTGACCTCTCCGGGGTAAGCAAGGATCATTGCTCACCTGTTTTTTCGGTCATTACCCCGTTTTGGCCTGATAATAAAGCGTGCCTTGTTGCACGCGGAGTGATTGAACCCTATGAGTGAAAGAATTGATAACGACCCACAAGAGACCCAGGAGTGGCTGGATGCACTGGAGGCAGTGATTGAGCATGAAGGAGGGGATCGTGCCCATTTTCTGATCGGGCGGATGATTGATCGCGCCCGCCGCTCCGGTGTCCGTCTTCCCTACAGCTCCAATACCGCCTACGTGAATACAATACCGGTGAATCAGCAGCAGCGGCTTCCCGGTGATCAGTCGATGGAACACAGGCTGCGAGCCTACATCCGCTGGAATGCGATGGCGATGGTGGTCAAGGCCAACCACAAGCCGGGCAGTGTGGGTGGTCATATTGCCAGCTTTGCCTCCTCTGCCACACTCTATGATGTCGGCTTCAACCACTTCTTCCATGGCAATGACCATGAGGATGGGGGTGACCTGATCTTCTTTCAGGGCCACTCCTCACCAGGGGTCTACTCTCGTGCCTTTCTGGAGGGGAGAATCAGTGAAGCACAGCTGGAAAACTTCCGGTTTGAGTCGGATGGCAATGGAATCTCATCCTATCCACATCCATGGCTGATGCGTGATTTCTGGCAGTTTCCTACGGTCTCGATGGGGCTTGGGCCGCTGCAGGCAGTCTATCAGGCCCGTTTCATGAAGTATCTGGACCACCGTGAGATGGCACAGACCGAAGCGCGTCGGGTCTGGGCCTTCCTCGGGGATGGCGAGATGGATGAGCCGGAGTCGACCAGCGGGATCAGCCTCGCCGGGCGTGAGAAACTGGACAACCTCACCTTTGTGATCAACTGTAACCTGCAGCGGCTGGATGGGCCGGTGCGTGGTAACGGCAAGATCATTCAGGAACTGGAGGCACTGTTCCGTGGTGCCGGGTGGAACGTGATCAAGGTGATCTGGGGCTCGGAGTGGGATGTGCTGCTGGCCAAGGACAAGACCGGTCTGTTGCTGAAGCGCATGGAAGAGGTGGTCGATGGCGAGTATCAGAACTACAAGTCAAAGGATGGAGCCTATGTGCGCGACCACTTCTTTGGCAAATATCCCGAGCTGCTGGAGCTGGTATCGGATATGACCGATCAGGATATCTGGAAGCTCTCCCGTGGCGGCCATGATCCACGCAAGATCTATGCGGCTTACAAGGAGGCGGTTGAACACAAGGGACAGCCTACGGTTATTCTGGCCAAGACCATCAAGGGTTATGGCATGGGCGAGGCCGGTGAGGGACAGAATGCGACCCACTCGCAGAAGAAGATGGGTGTGGAGCATATGCGTCGTTTTCGTGACCGTTTCCAGATTCCGGTCTCTGATGAACACCTCGAAGAGATCCCGTTCATTCGCCCCGAACAGGGGAGTGAGGAGCACAACTATCTGATGGAGCGCCGCAAGTCGCTGGGAGGCTTCCTCCCCGAGCGACGTGAGGCGGCACCCGCTCTGAACGTGCCGACACTGGAGAGTCTGGATGCGCTGTTGAAGGGGAGTGGTGATCGTCAGCTCTCGACCACGATGGTATTTGTTCGCATGTTGTCGATGCTGGCGAAGGACAAGGAGATCGGAAAACACGTTGTGCCGATCGTACCGGATGAGGCCCGAACCTTCGGTATGGAGGGGATGTTCCGACAGCTCGGGATCTACTCTTCATCCGGCCAGCTCTATGAGCCGGAGGACTCCGGCAAGGTGATGTGGTATCGCGAGGACTACAGTGGACAGATCCTTCAGGAGGGGATCAACGAGGCCGGTTCGATGGCGGAGTGGATCGCTGCGGGAACTGCCTACAGCAACCACGGTATCAACATGGTGCCGTTCTATATCTACTACTCGATGTTCGGCTTCCAGCGTATTGGTGATCTCGCCTGGGCAGCCGGGGACATCCAGGCACGTGGCTTTCTGATGGGAGGAACCGCAGGGCGCACCACACTCAATGGTGAAGGCTTGCAGCATCAGGATGGTCATAGCCATATCTTTGCCGCGACCATCCCCAACTGTGTCTCCTATGATCCGACCTACAGCTATGAGCTGGCGGTGATCATCCAGGACGGGCTGCGCAGGATGTACCAGGAGCAGGAGAACATCTTCTACTACATTGCGGTAATGAACGAGAACTACAGCCATCCCGATATGCCGGAAGGGGTGGAAGAGGGGATTGTGCGTGGCATCTACAAGCTCAGCTCGACCGGTGCCAATGGGCAGCATGTTCAACTGCTGGGCAGTGGTGCAATCCTGCGTGAGGTGGAGGCAGCGGCCGAGATGTTGCTGAATGACTGGCATGTCAGTGCCGATGTCTGGAGTGTCACCAGCTTCAATGAGCTGGCACGCGACCACCAGGAAGTGGCCCGCTGGAACCGGCTCCATCCACACGATGCGCCACGTCAGAGCTATGTCAGCGAATGCCTGGAGGAGGTGAAGGGGCCGTTCATTGCATCGACCGACTACATCCGTCTCTATCCGGAACAGATTCGTGATGCCATTCCTGGCCGTTATGAGACATTGGGTACCGACGGGTTCGGGCGCAGTGATACCCGGGAGAAGTTGAGAGACTTCTTTGAGGTGGATCGTCGTCATGTGGTCGTGGCTGCACTGAAGGCGCTGGCCGACGAAGGGGATATCGAGTTTGCCATGGTGACCGATGCGATCAACCGTTACGGTATCGATCCAGAACGCCCCAACCCGGTAACCCAGTAGGGAGAGAGTGAATATGACAACAGTAACTACGGTTACCGTCCCCGATATTGGGGATTTCGAGGAGGTCGAGGTGATTGAGGTGCTGGTCTCTGCTGGAGACCAGGTACAGGCAGAAGATTCGTTGATTGCGCTGGAGAGTGACAAGGCGACGATGGAGATCCCCTCTCCATCCAGTGGAACCGTCAAGGAACTCAAGCTTTCAGTGGGCGACAAGGTCTCTGAGGGGGGAGAGATCCTGGTACTGGAAACGACAGGCGAAGCAAGCAGTGAAGCCGGTACGGTATCCGACAAGGCAGTAGCAGATGAGCCTCGGGAGAGTGCTCCGCCACCTCCTCCACCGGCAAAGCCGGAAACGACCAGCAGTAGTGCAGCGGGTAGTACCAGTGAAGCGGCTGCGCATTCAACTGCAGGAAGAAAGGCGCATGCCTCCCCCGCCATTCGCCGCTTTGCCCGTGAACTTGGGGTGGATCTGTCGAGAGTTGGCGGGAGTGGGCCGAAGGGGCGCATTCTCAAGCAGGATGTGAAGCAGTATGTGAAATCCACCCTCTCAGGCAGTGGTGGGGCTGCAACCGGTGGGGGGATTCCAACGATTCCACTGCCCGATTTCTCCAAATTTGGTGAAATTGATCAACAGCCGCTGTCGCGAATCCAGAAGATTTCCGGCAAGCATCTGCATGCCTGCTGGCTCAATATTCCCCATGTGACCCAGTTTGATGAGGCTGATATCACCGAGATGGAGGCGTTCCGCAAGTCGGCCAGGGAGGATGCCGAGAAGCGTGGGGTACGTCTGACACCACTGGTATTTATCATGAAGGTGGTGGTGGCGGTCCTCAAGGAGTTTCCGAAGTTCAACGCCTCACTCGACCTGGAACATGAACAGCTTGTGATGAAGCAGTTCTACAATATCGGTGTTGCGGTGGATACCCCCAATGGACTGATGGTGCCGGTGATCCGTGATGTGGACCGGAAGAGCGTCTATGAGCTGGCCGAAGAGCTGATGGCGGTCAGCCAACGGGCGCGGGAAGGGAAGCTCGGCTCGGCTGATCTGCAGGGTGGCACCTTCTCGATCTCCAGCCTGGGCGGTATTGGAGGCACCCAGTTCACCCCGATTGTGAATGCACCGGAGGTGGCCATTCTCGGGATCGCCCGCTCGCAGATGAAGCCGATCTGGAATGGTGCCGATTTCGAGCCACGACTGATGCTGCCGCTGGCACTCTCGTATGACCATCGGGTGATTGATGGCGCCGATGGTGCCCGCTTCGTGACCCGTCTAAGCCAGCTGTTGAGCCAATTTGTAAAGGTACTGCTCTGATGACAATTGAGATTAAGGTTCCCGATATCGGGGAGTTCGAGGGGGTGGGGGTGATCGAGGTGCTGGTCAAGGTCGGCGACACCGTAGCCGAGGATGACTCACTGGTTACATTGGAGAGTGACAAGGCGGCGATGGAGATTCCTTCACCGGTGGCAGGGGTGGTACAGGAACTCCGAATTGCAGTCGGGGACAAGGTTTCGGAGGGGAGTCCGATCCTGATGCTGGATGCAGCCGAAGTGTCATCGACAGAAGAGAAACCGGAGGCTGCCAAGGGGCCGTCAGCGGCGGCGGCACCCAGCGTGTCCGAACTTCCTGCAGCCGATATTGAAACCGAAGTGCTGGTACTGGGGTCAGGGCCTGGTGGTTACACGGCCGCCTTTCGTGCAGCAGACCTGGGTAAGCAGGTGGTGATGGTGGAGCGTCACGCCTCGATTGGTGGCGTCTGCCTCAATGTGGGCTGTATCCCCTCCAAGGCGCTACTGCATACCGCTCAGGTGATCAATGAGGCTGGCTCGATGGCGGACCATGGAGTTCGTTTCAGTCAGCCCGAGATCGATATTGATGCCATCCGAGGCTGGAAGGAGGGTGTGGTCAGCCGTTTGACAGGTGGCTTGGGGACACTGGCGAAACAGCGCAAGGTGCAGGTGGTGACTGGTGAGGGACGTTTCACCTCGCCCCATACTCTTACCGTAGAGGCGGCAGAAGGTGAAAAGAGCATCGCCTTTCGGCATGCGATCATTGCGGCAGGCTCCCGTTCGGTGGAGATTCCGGTCTTCCCGCATGATGATCCGCGGGTATGGGATTCGACCGATGCACTGCGCCTGAAAGAGGTGCCGGAACGACTGCTGATTGTCGGGGGTGGCATCATCGGTCTGGAGATGGCCACGGTCTATCAGGCGCTGGGTTCGAAGATCACGGTGGTGGAGCTTCAGGATTCACTGATTCCAGGGGCCGACAAGGATGTGGTGCGTCCATTGCAGAAGCGGATTGGCAAGCGTTATGAAAATATCTATCTGAAGACCCGGGTTGCCAGTATGGCGGCAGAAGAGGCGGGGATTCGGGTCGGCTTTGAGGGAGACAAGGCACCGGATGAGGATACCTTTGATGCGGTGCTGGTCTCTGTCGGGCGTGCTCCCAATGGCAGCCTGATCGGTGCCGAAACCACCGGGGTGAATGTCGATGAGCGTGGTTTTATCCCGACCGATTCACAGATGAGAACCAACGTGCCCCACATCTTCGCCATTGGCGACATTGTAGGTCAGCCGATGCTGGCCCATAAGGCGACCCATGAGGCCAAGGTGGCGGCAGAGGTGATTGCGGGGCACAAGTCGGTGTTTGAACCGTTGACCATCCCATCGGTTGCCTATACCGACCCGGAGGTGGCGTGGGCCGGATTGACCGAGACCGAGGCCAAGGCGCAGGGGGTCGATTATGTCAAAGGGGCATTCCCCTGGGCGGCGAGTGGTCGCAGTCTCAGTATCGGACGGGATGAGGGAATGACCAAGGCGCTGTTCGACAAGGAGACGGGGCGCCTGATCGGTGCAGCGATGGTCGGTACCAATGCCGGTGAGCTGATTGCCGAGGCGGTGCTGGGCATCGAGATGGGCTCGGATATGGAAGACATTGGATTGACCATACACCCCCATCCAACCCTTTCAGAGACGCTCTGCTTCGCGGCCGAGATGGCCGACGGAACCATTACCGATCTGATGCCGCCAAAGCGGCGATGATGGCCTGAACATGACCCGCTCCAAGCGGGCGGGCTATCGGGTCAAGCGGTTCGCCTTCATGCCTCGATAAACTCCAGTGCATTCTGGTCGGGATCACGACAGAACAGTGCCTTGCGCCCCGATTTGCTCTGGGTATAGGGAATGTTGTGTGCCTCCAATTTCTCGATCAGCCCCTCCAGATCGGTGATCTGGAATGCCAGATGGCGATCCCGCCCACCATGTTCGGGACGATTCTCCAAGGGGTCGGGGTTGGGCAGTTCCAGCAGATGAATCTGCTGCTCGCCAACCGACAGCCAGGCACCAGGGTATCCCAGATCGGGGCGGTTCTGATCCAGTTTGAGTCCGAGCAGCCCGACATAGAACTCCAGTGATCGGGCGGTCGACTGGACGATCAGGCTGGCGTGGTGAAACTGCGTGATTCGGGGCATGGCTGGCAGATGGAAAAGCTGTAGTACCATGGGTATACCGATGGATCACCCAGGTAGCGGTTAAAGATGTTTGCCAAGTGGGGGCGGGTGCCCCCACTGCAGATCGGAGTACTAGGCTGCCGCCTTCTTCCTGCTTTCCTGGTGTTCCAGCACACTGTTGCTATCGGTGTTGATCGCAATGGTTCTGGGCTTCATCGCCTCTGGGATCTCTTTTTTCAGGTTGATCTTGAGCAACCCGTCACGCAGTTCGGCGCCGGTTACCTCTACATAGTCGGCAAGGTTGAACTTGCGCTCGAACTCGCGCTGGGCAATCCCGTTGTAGAGGAATTGGCGTGTCTTGTCGGTACTCTTCTTCCCGTTGACGGTCAGCACCCCCTTTTCAACCTGAATATGGATGTCGCTATCCCTGAAACCGGCAACGGCGAGTGTGATGTCGTAGCGGTTTTCGTCCAGCATCTCGATGTCGTAGGGGGGGTAACCACCGGAGGAGTGATTCTCGGTACTCATCGCCTGATCCAACAGGGTAGCCAGGCGGTCAAAGCCGATGCTGCTGCGGTAGAGTGGGGTAAAGTCTATTCTGTTCATGACATATTCTCCTTATATCAAAGCAATACGTAATAAAAAGACAATGTGTGCCGAAGTTGCGCAAAAGAGCCGTCAACCCGGTACTGCTGCAGTCTTCAGGGTGCAATTGCCATCCCTGCAACACTGCGTTATCGCCATTGTCATCACCAATATGGGGATGTCCGGGTGGTTTTCAATAGCCGGGTCAGATGGTTTTTCTGTGCCCTGACGGCTTCCAGGCCGGAGAGATCACGTTGGGCATGGAGGAGCGTTTGAGCAGGGTGGCCGGTGCAATGGTGAATTCACCAAAGCGCTGGTTGATCTGGTCGGTGACTTCATTGGCCGGATTCTCTCTTTCAACCGGCTGGGCAAATAGATCAAGCTGTCGGTAGCGCAACTCCATCGGGTCGAGTGCAGTGATCTGTACCTGGTGAACCCCCTCACCGTGCCAGATGTGGCCCAAGGTGTTGCAGGAGAGCTGATAGATCAACCTTCCATCGGCAGTGGGGGAGATGCGTGTTTTTTCGGATAGCCAGCCTATATTGGTCTTGAGTCCGACAAAGTAGTGTCCGGCGACCATTCGATGTTTTCTCAAGCGGGATCCGACCTTCTCACTCATATGACGCAGGTAGGTCAGCACGGTATCCCTGTCGGTGGTGTTGGGGGGGATCACCTTGCCGTGACCGATCGATTTGGGGGCGGCAATATGTCGAATCAGCGGTTCAGGGTCTCGGCCCTGTGCCATCAGCCAGATCCGTTTTCCGAGGTTGCCGAAGCGCCTGGAGAGCACGGACATGGGAATGTTCTTCATATCACCACATCGCCTTACTCCATACTGGGCAAGAAATCCTCCAATGCCCTTATTGATGCCACACAATGCGGTGACCGGGGCATCTTTCAGCCGCTTCTCGGCCTCCCAGGGAGGGATGACCGTCAGCCCATCGGGTTTGCTCTGTTTGGCGGCGAATTTGGCAGTTGTCTTGTCTCCGCTGACACCAACTGAGCAATACAATCCGGAGGCATCCAGTACCGTTTTTTTGGTCATCCTTGCGATCTGGTAGGGGGTGCCCCACAACTGTTGTACCCCGCTTGCATCCAGAAAGGCTTCGTCGACGGAGAACACCTCAATATCCGGGGTGATGTTGTGCAGTGCCTCCATGATGGCCATTGAGACCTCGACGTAACGCTCCGGATGTGAGGGGATGCGGATCAGTTCTGGACAGTATCTTTTGGCCTCTCTCAGCCGCATGCCGGTCTTGACCCCACAGGATCGAGCCTCGTAGCTGGCAGTGATGATGGTGCTACCCTGGCTTCCGTTGGTGATACAGATCGGTTTTTTTCTCCACTTTGGGTGGTCTCGCTGTTCTACAGCGGCAAAGAAGGCATCCATATCAACCAGCAGGATCACGCGATCCCAGAATTGGGTCGTTGTGGGTTTGTCTGAATGGCCTTGATGAAAATTGCTCACGCTACATGTTCTCTGTTTGATCTCTTTTTATAGGATAGAACGGTTTCGATAGTTTGGGTAGAGGGCGTTGTGTCACGCGTTGACTCATAGAAAAAGGTAACCGAAGGGAGCTGTATATCAGAGTCGT
>CAYFOR010000038.1:0-24103 GCA_964344785.1 uncultured Piscirickettsiaceae bacterium | reverse complement strand
GAACTCACTCTTACCCTCTCTGTTCAGGGCCATTTATGGATTGGAATAGACTAGGGTCATACCACACAACAGGGTGGCTGACTGACCTGTCAAATACAAATCATTCTGAATAACAGAACATGTTAGAGTACCAAGATAACCATCCATCACAGGAGTAAGAAACGTGATATCCCTGAAAAAACAGATGCTGCCGCTACTGCTCGTTTTAACGGTTACGCCATGGCTACCGGCGGTTTCTGCAGACCACATCAACATTACTCCCTCAACACCCTCGATCACCGTTGAACACAACGGCGAGGAGATGGTGATTGAACGCAACCAGACCCCGGATGCCGCTGTCGGCCACGACTGGGCCCGGACGGATCGTAACTGCCCACCATTCTGTGTACAGCCGATCTCAGCAGCGCCAGGTGTACAGACAGTGAGTATCAACCAGGTCATCGACTTCATGCGCAATGAACTGGCAGTCGAGGCCGGTGCCATTATTGATGCCCGTACCCCAAACTGGTATGAAAAGGGCACCATCCCCGGTTCAATCAATATCCCCTATAGCGAGTTGAACAGACAGCTGGGCGGGAATGACCTGACCATCGCCGACGCCTTCTCAAAGTTTGATGTCACCGAGAAAGAGGATGGAACGTGGGATTTCAGTAATGCCAAGGCGCTCATCCTCTGGTGCAATGGCTGGTGGTGTGGACAATCTCCGGCAGCCATTCAGGGGCTGCTCAACGAGGGCTACCCCGCCGACAAGCTATACTATTTTCGAGGCGGCATGCAGAACTGGGTGCTCTATGGCCTGACCATTACCAACAAGTAGGAACCACCATAGTACTCCGACAATATCGGATATTGGGTTTTGGTGATTGGATTGCTACAAGGTCATCTTTCTCAGCCTTAAAGCATTGGTGACCACCGTCACCGAACTCATGCTCATCGCTGCTGCTGCAACCACGGGGCTCAACAGTACACCGAACAACGGGAACAGCGCACCGGCTGCAATGGGTATTCCCAACGAGTTGTAGACAAATGCCCCAAACAGATTCTGTCGGATATTGCGCATCGTCGCTCTGGAGAGCAGGATCGTATCCACAACTCCACCCAGGGCATCGCGCATCAAGGTGATGTCGGCTGACTCGATCGCAATATCGGTTCCGGTTCCGATGGCCAGCCCCACATCGGCCTGTGCCAATGCCGGTGCATCATTGATGCCGTCCCCCACCATCAATACCCGCTCTCCAGCAGCCTGAAGTTGTATGACCTGGTCTGCCTTATCAGAAGGCAATACCTCCGCCACAACTCGCTCAATACCCAGAGATTCAGCAACCATCTTCGCAGTACCTTGATGATCCCCGGTCAACATCACTACATTCAACCCAATCGAGTGCAGGCGTGAGATGGTCTCTCTTGCATCGGCTTTGACCGGGTCGGTAATCCCTGCAACACCAATGCATTGGTGATCCACCGCAATGCAGACGGGGGTCACCCCTTCACTGGCATACTGCTGAATCTTCTCATGGTGTGCCGTCAGATCGATCTGCTCCTGCTCCATCCAGGCAGCGCTGCCGATCAACACCAGCTGCTCTCCAACCCATCCACGAACGCCACAACCGGATTCACTCTCGAAATGGTCACACTTTGCAATCGGCAGACCGCGTTGTCCGGCCTCATCAACAATCGCCGTTGCCAATGGATGTTCGGACTGCTGCTCAATGGATGCGGCAAGCTGCAATACGGTCTCCTCATCATAGCCGGGTACAGGCGTGACCGACACCACACTGGGACGCCCTTCCGTCAGGGTACCGGTCTTGTCGAATACGACGGTAGTTACGGTTTCCGACTGCTGCAAGGCCTCTCCGTTTCGAATCAGAATGCCCATCCCTGCCGCACGGCCTACCCCCACCATGATGGAAATGGGCGTTGCCAGCCCCAGCGCACAGGGACAGGCAATCACCAAAACGGTCATTGCGGCCACGACGGCATAACTCAATTGAGGAGCAGGCCCCAACCAGAACCAGAGAACAAAACTGATCAGTGCAATCACAACCACAACCGGCACAAAGATCGCAGCAACCCGATCCACCAATCTCCCGATTTCCGGCTTGCTGGATTGGGCCTTGCGCACCAGCGCGATGATCTGAGCCAGCACGGTCTCTCTGCCGATGCGCGTTGTCTTCATCAATATTGAACCGGAACCGTTCATCGTTCCACCCACCACTTCCGATCCATTGCGCTTGCGGATGGGCATGAACTCTCCCGTCAGCATCGACTCATCCACAAAGGTATCTCCCTCCAGCACCACACCATCCAGCGGGATGTTCTCACCGGGGCGGATGCGCAAGGTTTCATCGAGTCCGACCTGCTCCAGCGGGATATCCAACTCCGTACCATTTCGAATCACATGAGCCTGTTTGGGCTGCAATCCGATCAGTTTCCGGATCGCTGCCGAGGTTTTTCCACGCGCACGCATCTCCAGTGCAGACCCCAGTGATACCAGTGCAACAATAATGACCGCCGCCTCGAAATAGGCGTGCCGTGCCAGTGAGGGCACCATCTCCGGAGACAGTACAACGGCGGTTGAATAGAGCCAGGCGGTACCGGTTCCCATTGCAATCAGGGTATCCATATTGCCGCGACGATTACGCAGACTGCTCCATGCCCCCTGAAAGAAGTGCCCCCCGACAGAAATCAGGACCAGCAAGGTTATCAGGCTGATCCCCATCCAGACCAGCTTGCCCTCCTCGGGGGGTGGAAGGAACCCTCCCATACCCACAACAAACAGGATTGCCCCAATGACACCGGCAACCGCTGTACGCCACAGCAGCCGGTTGTACTCTTCCTGCTCCTGTTGCGCCTTCTTCTCGTTATCCTCCGCCGTAACCAGCTCTGCGGCTTGATAACCGGCCGCAACAACCGCTTCGACCAATGCCTCAACCGTGGCATCCCCCGTCACAGTGGCGCTACGCTCTCCCAGATTGACCGTGGCGGCAGTGACGCCGTCCACCGATTGCAGTGTCTCTTCCACTGCAGAAACACACCCGGCACAGGCCATGCCGGAGATGGATAGCCGTATCTCTCTATCCATTTCGCCCACGCCACCGTTGATAGATCTCATCGGACCAGTGGGACTGTATCCAGGCCAGAATGTCATCAATCTCCTCATCATTCAACTGATCCCCGAACGACGGCATCTGCCCACCCAGTGGTATCCCCCCCTCCTGCACGGTCTTACGCAATACCTGCATTGGGTGGTGCCAGGCATGGGCCGTCCCATTGAGTGGAGGAGGCGGATAGTATCCCTGTTCATTCATCACCCTCCAGTCCGGTGTTGCAGCCGCATCCGGCCCATGACAACCGGCACAGTTCGTCTGATAGAGTGGCGCACCTCTTGCCACCTGCTCTTCACTATACCAGCGCCCCTCGACATGGTTGCCAACCTCCATCGACTGTACCACGAATAGTGCGGCCAACAAGACCATAACCGCTCCCCCTGTAACCATCCACCGATTCATTCAACGACCCTCCTAATAGAGCCCGTTTGCCTGTTGCAGCCACCGTACAAAGGAGATGATCTTGCTGACATCCCGCTCTTTGATACCCGCAACCGGAGGCATATCGCCAAAGCGCCAGTGGTGTGCCTTGACCCCATTGAACGCCGCGTTATAGAAAGTGCCGTCCCCATGATGGGAGGGCTTGTAGAAATCATGGATCAACGGCGGCCCCTGTTCTGTCCCTCCAGCCCACTCCCCATGGCACTGCATGCAGTTTTTCTTGAACAGATTCATCCCGACTCCCTCTTTAAAGGGGACCCGAACACCATTATCCGTGGTCACTGCAGAAACCGCAGGCACTGCTCCCACTGAGCCAATGGTTAACACCATCAAAATCCGTTTGAGAAAATCGAACATCTTACCCTTCTCCTTTCATGATTAATAAATACCAGCCAATTGCTGGCGTTGACGAACAAAGGTCACAATATCGCTGACCTGTTCAGGTGTAATGCCTGTCAATAGCGGCATATCTCCAAACTGCCAATGGTGTTGCCGAACCCCGTTTTTGACCGCGTGGTAGAACGAGAGGTCTGCATGATGAGAGGGTGCATAGGTCTGATCCAGCAACGGAGGCCCCTCACCGCTGCCATGCAGGTCAACACCGTGACAGCGGGCACAGATCTCCTGATATTGAACCTGCCCCTGATCGATATCGGGTCGGTAATCTGCCGCAGGCAAGAAGTTGCGGGTTCTGACCTGTTCAGGGTCGAATGCATCGCAACCTGTTGCAATCAGGGTAATCAGCACTGTGACGGCAATAGTCTTCAATGGTCTCTTTTTTCACTGGAAACCGTGAACGTGATCTTGGGTGAAACCAGGTTTTCAAAATGGGTATGCTCTTCATCCGCCACCACCGCCTGCAATGTATGCTTTCCCGCAGGCAGTTCCAGTATGATTTCTGTTTCACCATTGGACAGCCGGATATGCTGCTCATCTTCCTGCATGGGTTCATCCAGATGAGAATCAGCATCGACATCCACCATCAAATGAAAATGGCCTGCATTGTGTTTATCCACCCCTGCAGGTGCAATCTTGACTCCATATGCCATCAACCGAACCTGCACAGGACTGCTTATCACTGCACCATTTTGTGGAGATACGATGGCCACTCGTTCGCCACGGTCATAATCACCATGTGCATGAAGTGAACCACTGAATAGAACCCCAACCATCAGCAGAGAGAGCATGATGGCTTTACAGTTTTTCATTTTTCCTGAAAAAATCATGAGCAGCTAATGCTGACCGTGGTCATGACCATGACCGTCTTCAGTATCACCGGCATGAGTGTGACCACCTTCACCGACCAATACCTTGTACTCGTGTTCATCCATACCTTCTACCTGCTGCAAGAATGCAACCATTTCCCAAAGCTGCTGATCGGTGTGAAAGTCCCCCCAGGCCTTTTCTGTTGCAGAGACATCGCAGATAACCCCAACGCTAATTTAATACTCATCATATATATCCTCCAATGATCCATTGGAATCAGGACAAGACGCAAGACATGGGCTAGCCGAACTGTTTTGCACAATAACAGGGCTGTCAGTTGGTTATTCCACCACTTCAATACAACTCACTATAGAGGCCAACTGTAAATCTACAATGTCTCGAATCGGCCTTTTTGTAACTCAATGTAACCACACTCCGCCGGTTTACATTGAATTACAAAAAAGGAGAGGAAAACTCATTTCATCTGCCTATGATCAGGATATGAACAAGATTCAACATGCATGGCAGGTCAAACGCCGATTCCGTGTGACGGAGTCCTCGCAACGGATCAGCATACTTCCCGGGGCTGCTTCAATTCAGTGGAGTCACAATGGGAAGCGGATCACGGTAATCTACGATATCCGTACCACAGATTATCAAACCATTGTGCAGAATCTTGCTGATGCAGGTGTTGTGGTTCAACAGGGATTCTGCTCCAGATGGGTGGGCAGGTTCCATCAGTACAGTGACCAGATTGGTAGAGAGAATGCTCGGGCACGCCCCGCTCCCTGCTGTAACCGGCCCCCGAAATAAGGAGATAGCATCATGGAGACGATGATGATTGGTGGTGGATTTGGCGGACTGTTCTGGATGATTATTCTTGGCCTGATCATCTGGTTGATTACAGATCGCAAGGCATCCTCCACACCGCCCCAACCCAGTGAAAAAAGTGCACTGGATATCCTCGATGAAAGTTATGCCAGCGGACAGATTGATCGTGACACCTATCTGCAGAAGAAGCAGGATCTCAATAGCTGATAATGAGGGCCATGGAAATACACTCCGCTACCCCGATGATATTGATCTCAAGAGGACAGTTTCAGCGGGGAAAGTCCAGAATGGCCGATACCCCACCCTGAGGCGCATTCTCGATCCGAAGCTCACCACCATGGGCATGCGCAATATTGCGTGCAATACTCAATCCTAGCCCAGCACCGCCGGAGTCCCGGTTTCTGGAGTGCTCGATCCGATAGAACGGGTCAAAGATTTTCGTCAACTCCGGTTCCGGAATGGCAGAGCCTCCATTGTGGATCACGACGCTCACCGACTCACTCCGAATCTCCAGCCGTACCTCGATCTTTCCATTACCGTAACGGAATGCATTCTCCAGCAGATTGGTCAGGCAGCGCTTGATGGTATGTGGCTGTACGCTGACAGGGGTATCAATCACCCCCTGCAGATCAAACTTAATACCTAACGGATAGAGGTCCTCCTGCATGCTCTCCAGCAGTGCCTGCAGATCCATTTTCTGTCTTTTTTCCTGACTCTCCGTCCCCTTCATGAAGTCGAGGGTGGCGCGCACCATCTCTTCCATATGGTTCAGGTCTGTCTCGATTTCACTGCGCAGCTTCTCGTCTTCCATCAGCTCCGTACGCAGTCTGAGTCGGGTTACCGGTGTTTTCAGGTCATGTGAGACAGCAGCAAGAATCCGTGCCCGATCTCCAATGTAGCGACTCAATCGCTGTTGCATGGTATTAAATGCCTCCGCTGCCTGTCGAACTTCAGTCGGCCCCTCTACGGCCAATGGTGGATGCCGTATGTCCCGCCCAAGGGATTCTGCCGCATTCGCCAGTGTTGAAAGCGGCCTTGTCACCCAGCGCACTGCAATCCAGGTCAGGAATAGTACCGCTACCATCAGCAGTGTCAGTGCCACCACCATCCGTACCGGCCAGGCAAAGATCTTCTTGGGTAGAAAATAGTGGAAATCAAGCCAGGCCCCATCCTTCAGACGAACCTGTACATGAAAGGATTTGATCTGCTGGTGCATGGCCTGCATCTGCAGTGGAGAATTCACCGCTTCCACCCATTGAGGCATCCGCGCTGATTCCACAACCTCCACATAGGCCTCATGCCCAATCGGCAGTTTCTGCTGAAGGTACCCCTGAAACAGTTCAACCATCTGCTCATGATCCCCATCCTGACCAACCGATACCGAGTGTCCGGTCTCCTCTCTGGTACCACTCAATTCAATCTCCAATGGATAACCACTGAGCGCCTTGACCACTTCCTGGCGCTTGTTGACGGCTGTAGCCTCAATCAGGCTCACAATGGAGCTGATTCTTTCCGCACTCTCCAATCCCATGGCCTGATGCAGCACCGTATCCCGGTCATAGAGATGGACCAACGCACTGAGCAGTTGGGGCACCATCAGTCCTACCAACAGGATCAGCAACAGACGCCCATAGAGAGAGCTGGGGAAGAGACGGACCTTCATCTTCTGAACTCGACTTCCGATGAGAACAGATACCCTTCACCTCGCACGGTATGCAGTATCTGCGGATTCCTGGAGTCTTCATTCAGGCGCTTTCGGATGCGCCCCACCAGTACATCGATGCTCCGATCGAAAGGGTTCGATTCTCGCCCCTGTGTAAACTCCAGCAACTGATCACGACTCAATACCCGTCCGCTGTGCTCGACAAATACCCGCAGCAGTCGGAACTCTCCACCACTCAACGGGATGACAACCTGATCCGGCGAAACGAGATGGCGTTGCTCCAGATCCAGCATCCATCCCAGAAAATGGGCCTGCGTCCCTTCCGACAGTGACTCATCGGGAAGTGTAGCGGTTCTGCGCAGAACACTCTTGATTCTTGCCAGCAACTCACGGGGATTGAACGGCTTCGGAAGGTAGTCATCCGCTCCCATCTCCAGCCCCAGAATGCGGTCACTCTCCTCTCCCATGGCGGTCAGCATCACCACGGGAATATTGGAGCTGACCCGCAGCCTTCTCAGCAGTGAGAGCCCGTCTTCCCCCGGCAGCATCAAATCGAGAATGATCAGATCAAAGGGCATCC
Organism: uncultured Piscirickettsiaceae bacterium; assembly: GCA_964344785.1. Lineage (GTDB taxonomy): Bacteria > Pseudomonadota > Gammaproteobacteria > Thiopontia. The sequence continues at coordinate 16,275 of CAYFOR010000038.1, read as the reverse complement.
GCTCCAGCTCAGCAAACATCTGTCTGCCATCTGCTGCAACCTCTACCCTGTAACCGGCCTTCTCCAGATAGGTCTTCAGCAGACGGCGAATCTCCGGATCATCATCCACTACGAACAGGTGATCCAGCTTGCTGGTTGCCACGGCTACTCCTGCACCGGATATCCCAGTTCGGACAATTTGTTGCGGACCTCTGCCATCCTCTCCTCATCCAGCTCCATGGTCACACGCTTCTCTTCCACATCGACACTGACCTGATACACACCATCCATCTGTGACAGATTGTCCCTGATCGTGTCGGCACAACCACCACACATGATATTGGCGACAGTGACGGTATTTTCCATTGGTTCCCCCTTGATTACTCTTCCGACGTTTCAGGAGTCTTCGATTGTACGCCATCCATGTAACTGGAAGATGTCTGCAATCTTCGAGTTTGTAATCGAATGTAACACCAGCAGATTTCCCCGCAATCCCATTGTTCAAACCATTCTTAAAAGGGCTATGTGCAAAACCTCGTTGAAATCGAGATGCAGCACCGAACCTGAGATCACCCTGTTTTGTGCAATACGTGGTTGGAGTAGCAACCCCAAGAGGCCGCTCCATACACACAACAGACCCACAGCGTTGCTCAATTTGTGGGATTACTAGCTCGGGCAATAGACCCATTGCAGACATCAATCTCTTCTGCCTTTGCTATTCGAGATTAAGGTTCATCTTCGCCGCAACCTCCATAAATACTTCCATCTTTTCAGGGTCTATATCAGTTGCTGCAAGATTGTTGACCGCCATAGCATGATTAAGAAGTATGTCGCGTAGTGACGTTCCCTTCTCTGTAATCACAACCACTGCTCTACGCCCGTCATTCGGATCACTACGCCGCTCAATCAATCCATCACGTTCCATTCGCTTCAGGGTGTTGGTTACTGTGGCTTGCTCGATATCGATACGGCGACTAATTTCACTCGGTGAAAGTTCATCCTCTTCCCACAGCAGCAATAAAAAAGGGAACTGTCCAATGGTACAACCCTCTGGCTCGATCCTACGCTGTAATGCCCTAGCGTAACGGCGAGCCAGAAGATTGATCACATAACCCGCAGATTGTTCCCGCTCAAACTTCACCCTTTAACTCCATTGCCTGAGAGGCTCTTTTAATCCTCATACCATCTCTCATGTTGAGACCCATCCAGTAGAGGTTGAGTATACCAGCCACGATCTCAACCCCCTGTACAGCCATGAAGAGCGTGCCAAAATCACCCGCAGCCGACAACTTCCATAAAACCACTGCGCTGGGGATCAATACCAGCAGTCCATTGATGGCAATTCGCTTCATACGCTTGGCCTTCTCTGAGATCGCTCCCAACTTATTCCCTGAGATTCCTGTGATCATCATCAGTGGAATCAGACCAAAAACAACGCAGAACAGAATGGACTCTTTCAACTCAGCAATTTCAAGCGGATCACCACTCAACTCCACAATGATCGTTGAAATCAACAAACCACTGATCATCAACATTGCCAGACCGCCTGTTACGGGATGGATTTTCTTCACAATTGCTCTATTCATAACTTTTTCCTTAATACTTAGCTTGCTAATTGAATGAGAATATTATTAGCTTGCTAAGTATATTTATCAAGAAAAAGTTAAAGGAGGCGCGTTTCGCCAAAAAAAGAAACAAGGGGAGATGGTCTATACACAAACTAGCAGCAGAGAAAAGCCACTAGATTACTGCTATCAGAGACTGCTTGTTGTCATTTGGGAATGGTAGCAGAATCATTGTACCAGCCAAACCACATGTCCGGTTTGAGTCTTTAGGGAATCATAGCAAACAGCCAATCAAGCGTCTCCTCTGGAGCGATTGCAAGGAATGCTCACAGTGCAGGTCAGAGTCTCTTGCTTGTCAGATCCACCACCCTACCACTGACCAGTGCCCAGAGTCTCTTCTGAGTCTGGTCCAGTCGTTCATTCCAACCACTGCACCATTTTTGGATAGGTGGGCAATTTGACGATTTTCAACCATATTTTTCACATAGCCCTTAAAAGTCCCGCCTGACCTCCAGATAGAGGCGGTCGTTATCTCCCCAGTCCTGTGGCAACGGTGCCGACTGATACCAGATTCCACCACCCAGAAAAGACCAGAAGTCATCCAGCTCGTATTCAAGAGAGAGCCGGTTATAGCCCCCCTCATCCAGACCGGCCCCACTACGCGATACCACTCCCTTCAGATGCACCGTATCGTTGCTGAAATCATGCTGATAGGCCAACACCGTCTGCCAGCTCTTCTGTTGCTGGTAGTCCGGTGCCGCCTCAAGCTGGGAAATATAGTCCCCGATCTCACGCCGGACAGTCTCCAGTGTCAGAGTCACATCCCGAAATCCCCGGTACTCTCCTCCCAACAACAGATCCAGTCGGTCACGGTTGCGTACTGCGGTATAGTCCAGTCCGTCCAGGTAGGCAACCTCCCCTTTCCATAACCAGTTCCCCTGGGCCACATTCAGTGCCGCGCCCCATTGATCAATCCTGGAATAGCGCAGGATATCGCCATCCCGATAGGGTGTGTCGTGGTTCAACCAGGCGCGGTAGAACGAGAGATCCCAGCCGGAAAAACGCCCCATGGCCGACACCCCCCATTCTGCATCAGTCAAACCGTTATCGGGAAACTCCTCTCTGACGGCGACAGCCCTGCAGTCGGCATCATTGAGTGTCCCGGCCAGCGAGAAGTCACTACCGCACGGTGGGGACAGATTGTGACGCTGCTCTGGAATCAGCAATCCGGTCATTCGCCACGGCCCCTGAAAATAGTCTGCACGCAACATTGCCAGTGGGCGGCGCAGCGTCTCGATCTCACCCAGTCCAGGCTCCCGCAGATCGATTGGATTGACGGTATCGTTGACCCGCAGATAGTCGGACTGTCCCCAAACCACAATCTGTCGCCCCACCTTCAGATCCAGACTCTCATTCGGAGAGCCCCGCACCCACAACTCACCAATCTCCCAATCCTGCTGATAGCGATCCAGTACCGCTGCGGAGTAGTTGGGAGCCCCGTTCAGCTGATAGGAAAAATCACGTCGTACATAGCCGTCGCCATGCAGATGCCAGCCATCTCCGAGTGGGTACTCCGCCTCCAGCCAGAGCTTGGATGAGAGTCTGGAGAGTCCGTGATAGTCCGGTTCACCCTCTGCAGGTTCTGCATGTCCCATATTCCATGAAAGACCATTGAGCCAGTGGCCGCGGATGGCCAGTTTGCTCTCTTCTTCAATCATGTCTGATGTAGATTGAGTCTCTGTAAGTTGGGGGACCTCAAACGCATCCGAAGCCTCTTCATCAAACCCCTCCAGTGCCCCGTCAACGGAGAGCGGGTCCAATGAGCCAGCGATAGGGTCTTCTACTTCCAGTTCGAAGCCATCCAGCGCCTCATCGAGCGAAAGTTCTTCCATCTCCATGGCGGAAAGGAGCGAACTGGACAGCAGCCACAACGAGGCCACTCGCAGGGAGGTCACTCTACGCCCTTCTCCAGTCTGCGCACGGTGAACATCTGCTGATCGAGATCGGCACCATAACGGACATCGCTGTAGCGGATGACGGTCTTGTGGTCAACCTTCTTACCCTGTTTGGTGGTCATGGTGGTCTCCAGCGGGGTCCAGATGCCGTCAATCTGTTCCAGCCGCTTCACATCCAGATAACGCAGGTATCCCCGCTTCTCCAGCCAGCGAACCGCTCGGACCACAACATGGTTATCCTGTCGTACAAAGAGTACGGCTTGCTTGTAACCGGTCTCCCGAATCACCTCGTCACTTCTGGGCACCGCCTTGATCTGCCACACCTTGTGACCACGTACCTGTGTCTCTTTCATCAACGTGAAGTCATAGTCATCCAGATCGGGATCGGTCATGTCGGAGTAGTTGAAATCGGACCCCATGAAGCTCCCGCTCTTGTCATCATTGGCAATCCGCTTGGTCTTCTTCAGGGCCGGGAGGTAGAGCCACTGGTCATCATCTCTGCCGGAGGCATCATAATCGTAGGTCAGAAAGCCGGTATTCCTGACATCCGTCGGAGAGCGGAAGAAGAGCAGGCTGTAGCTGTCGGGACCGCGATCCTGTGCCCAACGCCTCATCTGGCGAACCCGCTCCTTTCCGTGCCGGTCAATCAGCCGCATCTCCATCTCCATGACCGCATTATCCCCATCATCCCGGGCATTGACGGCATCCATGATGGATCGTCCATCCATCTCTGCCGAAGCAGTGGAAAACAGCAATAGAGAAAGCAGACCAAACGTGATTCGATGATTCGTCATGATTTTTCACGGACTCCAAAGACCAGTGTCATCAGGGCGGGGGCCAGCATCAGATCGGCAAACAGCGCCAATATGATCGCCAACCCGGTCAGCCCACCAAAATTGAGCAGATTGTTCATGTCGGAGGCCATGAAGATGAAAAAGCCCAGACTCAGCACGATCGTCGTCACCACCATGGCCCGGCCGGCTGTGTGTATCGTATGGGTAATGGCCTCCAGTGTATCCCCCCCGCTCAATCGGTAGTAACGCTGAAAGTTATGCATGAAATGGACGGTATCATCAACCGCCAGCCCCAACGCGATACTGCCGATCAGCATGGTGAAGGCATCCAGCGGCAATCCCAGGATTCCCATCACCCCCAACACCGTAATGATCGGCAGCAGGTTCGGGATCATGCTGATCAGCCCGAGGCGCATATGTCCAACCAGCAGAATCATCATTCCGGTGATCACAAAGGCAGCGATGGTGTAGCTCTGCGCCATACTGATCATCATCGCATCGAGTGTCCGTGCAAAGATCATCATCAGACCGGTGACACTGACCGTTGCCAGCCCATCCACGGCCTCTTCAATACGCTGCTGTACCTCATCCACCAGCACGGTGTAGCTGGCGGCATCCCGCCAGGGCAGACGAATGGTCATCCGGGCCGTTTGCAACTGGGAGTCGACCAGGTTTTCCAGATCATCCGACCCGCTGTTTTCAAACAGCAGCATCTCCTGTGCTACCAGTTGCCGGTTATCCGGAACCCGATAATATTCTGCACGATTCTCATTGAGTGCCTGGTTGGTCTCCCGCAATACATCAATGACCGAAATCCGCTTTCCGGTTGCCAGCATCTCCTCATCCTGCCCCAGATGGGTCAGACTATCCTGCAACCCGGCCATGGCACCGATCAGTTCCGGGGTGTAGAGCCCTTCCGGTTTTCCGCTGTCAATCAGCGCCTCGACCGTGATCGTTCCACTCAGGTCACGATCCAGATGTTCGGTAGCGACACGAATCGGCATCTCCTCAGGGAGCCACTTCATCACATCATGCTTGAACACCAGTTGGGTGATCCCCGCGACGGCGATGACCAACAGCAGTGCCGAGAAAAAGACGACGGTATTGGCATGGCGGGTCGAAAAGTGGATAAACCCGTCCAGCAACCGATCCAGTGGCTGCCCGCTGGTATTGCCGTCCTCATCCGCCTGCTCCAGCGTACGACGTTGAAAGACCGGCAGCACTGCCAATAGCAGCGGTAACAGTATCAGGGAATAGATCATCGCAAACAGCACGCCGACCCCACCAAACAGACCCAGTTCGGCAACCGCACCCAACTCGGCCGTGGAGAACGAAAGCAGTCCGGCTGCTGTGGTCAGACTGGTCATCAGCACGGCCAATCCGGAGTGTCCAAGCGCATATTGGATGGCCTCGTTCTTGTCACCGGTCAGGTCATACCTTCGGTAGAAAACCGACAGGATGTGAACCGAATCCCCAACTCCGACCGCCAGCACGAAGGAGGGCAGAATCTGGGTGGGCAGCTTTAGCGGGACACCAGAGACGGCCATGGTCGCAATGGTGGCGAATAGCGAAAGGATTACCACCAGCAGCGGAGTCAGGACACCGGAAAAGCGACGGAACAGGATAAACAGAAACAGGAAGATGATGCCAACCATGGTGAGCGTGAACTTGCGCATGTCGGACTGCATCGCCTTTTTCAGCACCTCCATCACCACCGGAGAGCCTGCAACCTCCATCGGGAAGTCATCGGCCTGGTACTGTTCAACCAGACGCATGACCGCTGCAACCACCTCACCGTTCTCCTCATCGGTCAGATAGGTACGGGGCGTCGCCTGTTCAACATCCGCTTCATCATCGAAACCGGCGGTCAGCGGGTCCTCCTCCACATCGTCCGAGAAGGCACGGGTCTCGATCACCACGGTGGTGATGCCGCCATTGGCCGAAATCAGCAAGTCCTGGTAAAAGGGGTGGCTGCTTGCGGCCTCCTTCAGTGCAGCCCGGCCTTCATCACTGTCGGGAAAGGCCTGCAACAGGTCTTCCACCAGCAGCTCAGTCTCCTTGCCCACGGTATAGCGGACATTGACCAGACTGGTAACCTCATCCAGATGAGGCACCTCGGCCTCCAGATCACGATGAAAACGTGTCAGCTTATCCAGAAAGGGCTGTTCGAAAAGATCGGGGGGACGGATCGCAATCAGCACGACCTCCTCCCGACCGAACTGTTCCCGAAAACGGTTGTATTCGAGCAAAATCGGATCGTCTGCCCTCAGAAACCCCTCATTGGAGGTGTCAATGGTCACCTTGGGGAGGTTGCTCAGCAACAGGCCGGTCAGCAGCAGGACAACAGGTAACAGGCCCCATTTCCATCGAATCAGCCACCCGGAATACCGCACAAAACTCTGTTCAATTGTATCCCGGTTCATGCGCCTACACTGCTCCCTGTTCCAAGTAAGGCCAGAGTCTATTAGAAAAATGTGGGGATAAGGCGATTTCTGGAAAAAAAATACCACCTTGCTGCTCTTTTCGCCCGTCTGCTGCGTTACGACCACAGTTACATGGCTTACTATGCGCCTGTGATCACGCCTTGCATATGAACGAAAATCCGGCGCAATCTGGTATATTTTTCTCCGACAATCGCCTAAAAATCAGAAAAGGGGCAGGAAATTGAGCCACGGCAGTTAAGCAGCAGATTGTGCTCTGATATTGATCATATCCATGGTGAACTGAATGTGGCCCAGCGGTTAAGGAGGTGTCGACAACTCGACGACGCCTAAGTAACGGGTTGTCGAATCACTGCAGTGACAATTCCAAGGATCTTGACATCCTCATTTCGCAGCAGGATGGGTGCCATCTCCCGATTTGCCGGCTGCAACCGAACACCGTGCTGCTCGATATAGAGCTTCTTGAGGGTTACCTCCTGATCATTGATCATGGCCACCACCGACTCTCCATTGGCAGCGCTCTGACGTCGCTCAACCACAATCAGGTCCCCATCCAGAATATTATCCTCAATCATGGAGTCCCCCACCACACGCAGCGCATAGGTGTCCTTGCGAACCATATCGGCAAGTACGGAGACCGTCTCCTGAACCTCGACCGCCTCAATCGGCAGGCCAGCGGTAACCCGCCCCAGCAGCGGTATCTCCACCAGTCCCTCCTCGATAAAAGAGACCTCCTGAAGATGTGCTCCCCATACCGGGCGCTCCCCTTTCGGAATCATCAACTCGACATTGTCGTAATTCATCACTTCACTTCCCCCCTTGTTCCCGGATACTTTTACCGGTTATGATAACAGAACAAGAAGAGAACGGAAGATCTTTTTAGGCAACTGCCGGAAAATAACATGAGAGAAGCATTAACCCGAAAACAGCGTGAGGTGTATCAATACCTGGTGGATCATCAGGACACCTTTCGTGAACACCCCCCTACTCTGGACCAGCTGTGCCACCACCTCGGGCTCAAGTCACGGGGATCACTGCACAAACATATCCATGCGCTGATCGATGCCAATCTGCTTGAGCCGATCGAAGGGCTGCATCGCGGTATTCGACTGAAACAACCAAAAGAGAGAGCGGCCACCGAAAACACACTCCCTTTTGTGGGTCGTGTTGCAGCCGGTATCCCGATCGAGGCCATTGAGAACAGTGAGCCGCTCGAAGTGCCAAGCCAGTTGCGAACCCCAAATCGCTGCTTTGTACTGCAGGTAGAGGGAGACTCCATGATCGAGGCCGGGATTCTGGACGGTGACCATGTCGTGATCGAGCAGTCCAGCAGTGCCCGCGATGGTGAGATTGTGGTGGCACTGATCAACGGAGAGGAGGCAACCCTGAAAACCATCGAACAGCGCCCCGATGAGGTTGTCCTGCACCCTGCCAACGCCGCCATGCCCCCTATGCACTACAACCCGAATCAGGTGGAGATTCAGGGGGTCGTTGTAGGCCAGATGAGAAGTTACCGATAGCATCGCATCCGGTGTATCGACCATAAAGAAAGGCCACTACATCCGCAGTGGCCTTCTCTCTCTACAGAGGTTGACAGCTAAAGCACCATTCCGAACTATTGCTGCCCGGAACCACCCTCCTGTACGGCTGCCTCTGTACCCTGCTCTTCGGCAGGACGGGACGGGTAACGATCCTCCAGCGGTGGAAGGTCCTCCAGAGGGGGGAGATCCTTCAGCGGCTTCAGAGGCTGAAGCTTACGTGGGCCATAACCGCCCCTTGTCTGGGGAGCACTCCATCCCCCCCAAGGGGTTGCATTGCCGCCCCAAGGGGCTGCACCACCACCTCCCCAGGGCATCGAATTACCTCCCCACGGTCTGTTCCAGCCACTGTTACCCCAACCATTGTTCCCACCCCAGGGCATGTTCCATCCAGATGGCCCACCACCCCAGCGATTATTATTACCTCCCCACGGCCCACCCCAGCCATTGGGTCCCCATCCATTATTCCCGCCCCAGTTTCCACCACGGTTTCCCATGTTCCAGTTATTGGGCATTCCCCAAGAGCTGGGGCCACCCCAGTTCATGCTGCTGGGACCATCCGGCATCCCTCCCCAATTATCCCCCTTGAAAGGGCCTCTCATATCATCAAAATTGAATGCCTGTACAGAGGTTGTAACCATCACTGCACCCGCCAGCAGAGAGAGTGAAATCGATTTGGTCTTAGTCATCATGCTCCAGTTCCACCATGGTCTTTTTATCAGTTGTGGGCCATTCAACAGCCCGGAACAGAGAAACTACCATTACCCACGTCAGGATACAATTCATTCGCGAAATCAATCCGGTTTTCATCACAACCACGGGCTGATCCGTTTGCCATTCAACCGTCTAAAAAGGGGTGATAAGTAACTCTATATCAATGCATAACAGATCATCTTCCCTACCCCCATACCATCAGGGATCATTCGGGTTTTCAACTCCTGACTCAAGAGCCGAGAGAATCACTTGACACCACACCCGAATCCATCAAAAATGCTCCTTACGGCAAGGCCACTCCATCCACCCCACACTGAGGTAACAGAAGCAATGAAAAAAACCTTAAGCGCTGCAGCGATCGCTACTGCAATGATGATCTCAACCACCTCCAATGCTGGCTGGTTTGGCAATGACGATGACTGGTACGGTTACGACGACAATGACTGGCCGGAGTGGACCCCCATGTACTGGATGGAAGAGATGATGGATGAGTGGGATGACGACGATGATGACGATTGGCGACGTTATGGTGGTGGTTATGGATATGGCCCACGTTATGGCTATGGTGGTTACGGCCCGATGCCATACCCTCAACCTCAAATGCAGATGCCTTACGCACCTGCACCCTATGCCCCAGCGCCACGTCCCAACTACTATGCACCTGAGGCAACCCGGGCACCGGCACCTGCTGCACCAGGCAACTAAGCCCGTCCAATACACAATCTGATCAAGGGCCGGTTGATTCATTCAACCGGCCCTTTTTCATCCACTGCGCACAGAGCTCTCTTATGTGGTTTAAAAATATCACCCTGTTTCAATTGACCGATCCATTCCGGGTCTCGCCCGAATCCCTGCAACAGAAGATGGAGGAGCGCACCAGCCGGAAATGTGGTCCCCTGGAGATGTCAACCACAGGCTGGGCATCCCCCTATCCGGAAGGCAGTGCACTCACTTTTGCTGTAGAGGGGTGTCTGCTGATTGCCATGAAAAAGGTTGAGAAGATCCTTCCGGCAACCGTCGTACGTGAACAACTGGAGGAGCGGATTGCCGAAATCGAGCGGAGTGAGGCACGGGATGTACGTCAGAAGGAGAAACAGCGACTGCGCGACGAGATCACGGTTGAGCTGTTGCCTCGCGCCTTCACCCGTTCACGTACCACCTACGCAATGATCGACCCGGAAAACGGCTGGCTGCTGGTGGATACCGCCAGCCGCTCCAAAGCAGAGGAGTTGACGGTACTGCTGCGTGAGACATTGGGATCACTGAACCTGACCAATCCGGACACCGAATCCTCTCCGGCCGCTGCCATGAGTTACTGGCTTTTTCACGGTACACCACCAGGCGGCTTCACCATTGATGATGAATGCGAGATCCGCGAACAGGGTGAACCTGGGGGGACCATTCGCTGCAAGCGGATGGATATTACCCAGGGCTCCATCCGCAAGCAGCTCGAACATCAGAGCCAGGTGGTCCAGCTCGCACTGAGCTGGGAGGACCGCCTCTCCTTCATTCTGGATCAGGACATGGTGCTGCGCCGAATCAAGCCACTTGAAGTGATTGATCACCTCCGTGAGGAGCAGCAGGACGACCTCCCCCCGGATATACGGTTTGAGAGTGACCTGATACTGTTTCAGGCCGAGGCGCGTGGAGTCATCAAGCGGCTGTTCGAAGTACTCTCATCCGGGAGCTGAGGGTCCGACCATACTCAGAGCGCAACCAGTCGCTGACGCAGTATCTCGACCTGATCTCGCAGCTGTGCCGCCTGCTCGAACTCCAGATCACGGGCATGGGCATACATCCGCTTCTCCAGTTGATCGATCTCCTTCTCGATCATCTTCGGGTCCTCTCCACCATAGAGTGCAGGGGCCTCGGCAACCTTGCCGCGCTGTTTTCCAGCCCCCCTGCCAGGCACCACCTCAAGAATATTGGGAACCGCCTTGCGGATCGTCTCCGGGGTGATCCCGTTTTTCTGGTTATGAAGCTGCTGTTTGTTGCGCCGTCGTTCGGTCTCGTCGATCGCCCGCTGCATCGACCCGGTCACCACCTCACCGTAGAGAATGGCCCTGCCGTTGGCATTTCGTGCAGCACGACCAATGGTCTGAATCAGTGAACGGTCGGAACGGAGGAAACCCTCCTTGTCGGCATCCAGGATGGCGACCAGTGAGACCTCGGGCATATCAAGCCCTTCCCGCAACAGATTGATACCGACCAGCACATCGAACTCACCCAGCCGTAGTTCACGAATGATCTCCACCCGCTCCACCGTATCGATATCGGAGTGGAGATAGCGCACCCGGACGCCATGTTCATCCAGATAGTCGGTCAGATCCTCCGCCATCCGTTTGGTCAATGTAGTGACCAGCACCCGTTCATCCTGCTCCACCCGAAGGTGGATCTCACTGAGCAGGTCATCTACCTGGGTCATTGCCGGACGCACCTCCACCTCCGGGTCCAGCAGCCCGGTTGGACGCACCACCTGTTCCACCACCTCGTGATCGGCATGCTCAAGCTCATAACCACCCGGTGTTGCAGAGACGTGGATCATCTGCGGCGACAGGCGCTCGAACTCCTCAAACTGCAGCGGACGATTGTCCAGTGCCGAAGGCAGGCGAAAGCCATACGCCACCAGTGTCTCCTTGCGAGAGCGATCCCCGCGATACATCCCGCCAATCTGCGGAATGGTCACATGGCTCTCATCGACCACCAGCAGTGCATTGTCCGGAAGATAGTCCATCAGTGTCGGCGGTGACTCACCTGGCGCCCGGCCAGAGAGGTAGCGGGAGTAGTTTTCAATCCCCGAGCAGTAACCCAATTCCAGCATCATCTCGACATCATATTTGACCCGCTGTTCCAGACGCTGCGCCTCGACCAGCTTGTTGTCACTGCGCAACTGCTCCAGTCGCTCCTTCAACTCCTCCTTGATCTGCTCGATCGCATCAAGAATGGTCTGACGCGGCGTGACATAGTGGCTCTTGGGATAGATCGTGACCCTCGGCAGCTTATGCAACACCTCACCGGTCAGTGGATCAAACTGCGAGATCCCCTCGACCTCCTCATCAAACAGCTCGATCCGGATCGCATCACGCTCGGAGTCCGCCGGAAAGATATCGATGATCTCCCCCCGCACCCGAAAGGTACCACGCTGCAGCACCGCATCGTTTCGACTGTACTGCAGCTCTGCCAGACGCCGCAGAATGAACTGACGATCAATCAGCTCTCCCCTGGAGAGGTGCAGCACCATCCCCAGATAGTGCTCCGGGTCTCCCAGACCATAGATCGCCGAGACGGTTGCCACAATAATCGAATCCTGTCGCTCTAGCAGCGCCTTGGTCGCAGAGAGCCGCATCTGCTCGATGTGGTCATTGATCGATGCATCCTTCTCGATAAAGGTGTCGGTGGTCGGCACATAGGCCTCCGGCTGATAGTAGTCGTAGTAGGAGACGAAATACTCAACCGAATTGTGTGGAAAAAAGGCCTTCATTTCGCCATAGAGCTGCGCTGCCAGAGTCTTGTTGTGGGCCATCAATACGGTCGGCCGCTGTACCTGCTCGATCACATTGGCAATCGTGTAGGTCTTTCCCGATCCGGTCACACCCAGCAGCACCTGATGGGCCAGGCCATCCCCCAGTCCATCAACAAGATCACGAATGGCATCCGGCTGATCCCCGGCTGGTTGGTACGCTGAAACCAGTTGAAAACGTCGCTCGCTCATTGGGCCGGATAGATGGTAACCATGGAAGTTGTACAGTATAGTATCGCGTCTTTATTTGGTTATGGAATTTCAGGAGTATCTACTTGGCGATTTCACTTTCAAGCCGGGTACAGCGGGTCAAACCCTCCCCAACACTGGCGGTCACCGCACTGGCGGCACAACTGAGAAGTGAGGGGAAAGATATCATTGGTCTCGGTGCCGGTGAGCCCGACTTTGATACCCCGGAACATATCAAGCAGGCCGCAATCCAGGCGATTCAGGACGGCTTTACCAAATATACCGCAGTAGATGGCACCGCATCGCTCAAACAGGCGATCATCGACAAGTTTCAGCGTGACAACGGCGTCGAGTATTCAGCCGACCAGGTAATGGCAAGCTGTGGTGGCAAGCAGGTCTTCTACAACCTCTGTCAGGCCCTGCTGGAGCCTGGGGATGAGGTCATCATCCCCGCCCCCTACTGGGTCTCCTACCCGGACATGGTGATGCTGGCCGATGGAACGCCGGTGATTGTCTCTGCCGGAATCGAGCAGTCATTCAAGCTTACGGCAGAGCAGCTTGAGGCAGCCATCACTCCCAAAACCCGGCTGTTTGTCCACAACACCCCCTCCAATCCCACCAGCGTGATGTATACCCGTGATGAGCTGGTAGCACTGGCGGATGTACTCAAGCGTCATCCTGACGTATTCATCGCCTCGGATGATATCTACGAACACATTCTGCTCAGTGATATCCCATTCAACAACCTGCTGATGGTGGCACCGGAACTCCAGGATCGTACCGTACTGATGAACGGTGTCTCCAAGGCCTACTCGATGACGGGATGGCGGATCGGCTATGCAGGTGGCCCCAAATCGGTCATCTCGGCCATGAAAAAGGTGCAGTCACAGAGCACATCAAACCCCACCTCCATTGCACAGGTTGCAGCGGAAGCGGCACTGGCGGGAGACCAGGGCTGTATCGAGACAATGAATGTGGCCTTCCGTGACCGTAACCACTTTGTCGTGGAACAGTTGAACGGAATCACAGGAATCAGCGCCCTGCCCTCTGATGGCGCCTTCTACACCTTTGCCAAGGTACAGGAGGTGATTGACCGGATGCCGGAGATCGGTAATGACACCGAGTTTGCCACGCTGCTGCTCAACGAGGCGGAAGTGGCCGTCGTACCCGGCTCCGCCTTCGGCATGGAGGGTTATATGAGAATATCGTTTGCCACCAGTATGGAGAACCTGGAGAAGGCGATGGAGCGTATCGGCAATCTACTGAGGTAACCCTGCGCCAGATCGGGAAGAAAGCAGGATCTGTAGAAATTCAGATGCGATCAATAAGTTGATCCTTCACTTCATCTGAACGATCCGGTCTTTGTCGCAGCCATCCATCGAGAGGCTTCATCGAACAATCAGAAGTCTCCGAAGTCTCTTTCATCTTGATCAAGCGACAATACTTCATGCGGCCGGGATCCTGTTGATGCCGATGTTGTAGCAGCTGCACCTTCTGTTGGATTTTGTGGCCTTGCAACACGCACTGTATTTACCGGATCAGCAACATACTCCTCCTCTTTCAATTTGAAACGAGAAACCTCCGAGTTCAATTGGTCCGTCAGACTGGACAGTTGGTCTCCCGCATTTGCCATCTCCATACTCTGCTGACTACCCGACTGCGCCCCTTCACTGACCTGTGAAATCGCCGTGTTGATCTGTGTGATCCCCTTGGTCTGTTCATCACTGGCAGTCGAGATCTCTGCAACCAGATCACGCACCTTGATCACATTCTCGACAATCCCTTCCAGCGCCTCTGCCGTAGCATCAGCGATCTTCACGCCATCGGAGACCTGGTGAGTCGATTTCTCAATCAATTCTGCAGTCTCTTTTGCCGCTTCAGCACTGCGTCCAGCCAGTTCACGCACCTCTTGGGCGACCACAGCAAACCCTTTTCCATACTTGCCCGCACGGGCAGCCTCGACTGCAGCATTCAAGGCCAGCAAGTTGGTCTGAAAGGCGATCTCATCGATCACCTTGATGATTTTTCCAATCTCCTGGGAGGAGCCGGAGATATCCCCCATCGATCGGATCATCTCACGCATCTTGACCTGCCCCTGGTCTGCAACGGTACTTGTCTCCTGTACCAATTGATTGGCCACATTGGCATTTTGTGCATTGGAACGTACCTGGCTATCCGTCTCTTCCAGGCTGGTACTGACCTCTTCAATTGCAGAGGACTGCTCCTCCATACTCGATGCAAGATCCTGACTACTCATTCGGACCTGCCCTACCGAGTCATTAACCTGCCCTATCACCATGCGAGTCTGTAACAGCACGCCATCGAATGAATCCATCAAGTTGTTGATAGCCTCCGCGATCCGTTTCATGAAACCTTCAAAATCTGAAGGATCGATCCGATTGGAGAGGTCACCTGAAACGGCCTCGTTTACCAGAGATTCCACCTGCTGTATTACATCATCGACTCTCTCCATCGCACCGTTAACCTGGTTACGAAAAACCTCTTCTACATCATCATTCATCCGCACGCTGAGGTCACCTTTACCCAAGCCTTCCATGACATTGGAGAGTGTATTCATTGTCTTCTCAATACTGTCTGCGGATGCGTTAACCCCCTGCTCCAAACGAGCAAATTCTCCTTGTAGATTAAAAGCTATTCGCTTTTTAAAATCTCCTTTGGCAATGGCATCCATAACAGAATTGGTGTCGTTGAGTGCCCTCTCTATATTCTCGAGAAGTCTGTTGAATATCTCTCCCATCTCGGCAAATTCATCTTTTCCAGACACTTCAACCCGATTGTGAAAATCACCTGTTTCCATGATCGTCGTCATCGACTCACTTAATTTTGTTGCCAGTCCGATGAGCTGCCTACCCATCATGGCCGACATGAAGATGATGAAACCCAGCATTCCGATGAAGACAATAATCACGGTAATAATCATGGACTGTATTGATTCGTTGGATAGTGCAAGCACTCGATTGGACTCTTCCATTGACTCATCTACAAACGCCTCCAGCTGTTCACTCAGCTGCAGCGCGACCTCATCAAACTCACCCATTAATTGATTACCAACCGCAGGTCCGCCATCAATATATCCCTGCGCCATTCTTTTCCCCGTCTGATACCAGTCTTCAAACGAGCGCTCGAGTCTGTTCAGGCTATCCAGATTTTGATCCTGATTACTACTCAAGTACCAATCACGAAATTTATTCAAGCCTTGAAGGAACTTCTCTCTGGCCTTTCCCGCCTCATCAAACCCATCATTGAGTCCATCCTGAGCCCGTGTAGCTGAAATATCAGTTAACCATTGCTGCACTTCGACTACATTTTTCTCCATCTCTTTTGCAATCAAGGCAAAGGGGACACTTTGCTGCTGTGCCAGAGCAATGGATTGGGAGACCGTGTTACCTTTTGTTGAAATGACGATGAATGCAGAAAAGATGAATAGTGTTACCAGTGCAACAAATATTGTGATCTTCTGCGAAATTTTCAGATCTGCTAATTTCATAAAAATTCTTACTCTGTTTCACTGGTGTCCCAACGTTACAGGCCAAAAACTCATTTGACTGCATAAAACACT
>CAYFOR010000037.1:0-24807 GCA_964344785.1 uncultured Piscirickettsiaceae bacterium | reverse complement strand
ACGTCATCAATAACCAATTGAATTTATTCGATTAAACGTTGGGACACCAGTGTCACTCAATACATCTTCAATGGCGTCGTCTCCATCCTCCGGCACACTGAAGATGGTTCGATAGAGTCCCAGGACGTCCAGATCATCATCTGCAACCACTATTTTAATATCGCTACTCATGTACCTGTCTGCTCACCATCGATGTTGGCAGGAAGTGTAATCACCATACGCATCCCCTGATGCCAACCTTCACTTTCCGCTTCAATTTCTCCTCCCATGCTGCTGACAAAAGCAGCAACGGTATAGAGGCCGTTACCACTGCCACTCTGTTTGGTGGTGTAACCACTCTGAAAGATCTCACCGAGTCGATCCGGATCATAACCACAACCATTGTCCGAAACGGTCAGTCTGAAAGAGCCGGTGGATTGCAAGGCCGTCTGCAGCATGATGCCACCTGCAAGCTGACCATTTGCCTGCACCTCCTCAATGATTGCCTCAAGGCTGTTTTGGGTCAGAGACAACAGAATCTGCAGCAACAGATTGCGTGGCAGAAACAGCGAATCCAATGCCGGGTCCAACTGCCTCACCAGTTTGACGTGATGCTTGTTCAACCGGTCCAGAATCAGATTTTCCACATCATCAACCATCAAATCGACCGAAAAACGTGTCGGGTGGATGATTGGACGTGATGCGCTCAGATGGGCGGCGATTACCTCTGCAACATGCTGAATCCCATGCTCCAACCGGGGAAGGGGTTCATGTTGCTGTAAACGCTCCTCCAACCGGTTCAATGCCTGCCAGACGCCCTTGAGAATTTTACGCTGTCGATCAAGACGCGTATCACAATCATCACTCTCCGCCTCGCTCTCCTCGAAATACCGGCCCAATGCCGCAGTCAATTTCTCTACACGCCGCTGATTCTGGTTCAGCCGGATTGCACATCCACCCATCCCGGTAACTACATTGCCAATACTGTGCAATACAGCGGTGGTCATCTCGAATACTCCGGCCTGAAACAGTGCCAGTTGCTCCTGGGTTTCGACTCTGGCCTGATCTCGAAGATCATGGATCAATAGCGCTGAACCGTAACCGCCATCGGCCTCCGCCCCCTCTGAACGGAGGAGTGCAACGCTGACCTGTACCGGTATCAGGTCGCCATCCGTTCCGATCAATGTCCTCCGTACGTCGAAAAGAGCATGTTCATTGCCTTTGACGAACAATCTCGACAAGGGCTTCCCGATCATCTCCTGATGAGTGGTGCCGACCATCCGCTCCAGTTTTTGGTTGACGCGTACCACTCTCTGTTGTCGGTCCACTACCACCAGTCCTTCATTGATCGACTGCATGATGCACTCGATCTGTCTGTTCGACTCCACCAGCTCTTCTGTTCTGAAGGCAACCTGACGCCGAAGATTGCGATTCCAGAGTATGACCAGTATGACTGCAATCGACAAAAGGAGAACCAGCAGCAGCACAGGCAACAGATACCTGTCGAGAATATCCCGAGAGTCATCCATTTGCCCCTGATAGAGGATACTGTCAATGTCAACCGACCCTTTCAGAAACCCCAGGCCGGCAAAGGTGTCCCGGATATGCGTCCAGCGTTCATGGTGCATGTACCCCAACTCAACCAGCAGTGGTTGTACCATCTCTCTCATTTGAGACGCCTCATACTGCAGATGTGCCCGGCTGCGCTTCTGGCTGTTGTATTTCTTCAAAATCAGATCAATAACCGCTTCACTATTGGACATCGCATAGGTCCACCCCTTCAGGCTTGCTTGACGAAAGCGGGCCACCCGATCGGGGTTTTGGGCGATCTCCTGTTCCGTCGTGGTCAGAATATCACTATAAAAATCGATACCGTAGCGGCCAGGATGAATGTAATGGTTTTCAACTCCCTGCTCATCCAACAGAAACCCCTGATCCGTAATATAGGCATTGAACGCATCCGTTTTGCCGTCCAGCAGGTCCAGTGGATCATAACTGGTCTGCTGCAACAGATAGTCATCCGTTGTCAGCCCCACCTTCTTGAGCATCGCCAGTATTGAGGCATCATGGGCTCCGTAGTCCAGCATGAGCCGCTTGCCACGAAGATCTTCCGCCCCGTCGATTCCAGACGCTTTGGTCACCAGTAGCGCCAACGGGTCATGCTGGGTGATTGCCGCAAGCGCCACCAGGGGCTTGCCTTCAGCACGGGCCACCAGCAGGTCGCTGCCCATCACCACATAATCCGCCTCCCTTGCCAGCAGTACATCCAGTGGAGAGCGCTCCATCGGATGCTCCAACAACGTCACATCCAGCCCTTCTTCCTCATAGTAACCCTGCTCGATCGCAGCGTAATAGCCTGCAAACTGGAACTGATGGAGCCATTTTAGCTGAAGTCGTACCGGCTCCAACGGTTTGGTCGGATCAGCCACCTCATCGCTGGCCATTACGATATTCAAGTACCCCGAAAACAGGGCAGTCAGTACAGTCCAAAGCACTCTCGACCCGGACCACTTCTGCAATGTCATCATCTCGAATGGTTTCACAGGTTCGATTCTACCATTTCAGGTAGTGTCAGTTGATTCATGCAGCAAGCAGTAGAACTGAAGTAAGAAACAGCCGAAATGACACTGTCCTTTAGCATCATTCTTTCTTGATATGATACTAAAAAATAGTATCATTATATTCATGAAAGCAAAGCACAGGAAGACCCTGCAACTGATTTTCAAACATCCTGTCAGCAGCAATGTAAAGTGGAAGGACGTGATCACCATGCTTGAGAATATCGGTGCTGAATTTGAGGAGAGAGAAGGGTCACTGGTTGCCATTTTTCTGAATGACGATATTCAAATCCAGCACAGACCTCATCCATCCCCAAGCATGGACAAGGGTGCGGTTGCTGCACTTCGAAAATTTCTGGAGTCCAACGGAGTAAAACCATGAGCAACACGATCCGATACGATGGATTCATTGCAACAGTAGAGATCGATACCGATACCGGGCTATTGTGCGGCACCGTAATCAACTCCTCCCCCCACGTGTTCTACGGTGAGAACGTAGCAGCTTTGAAAGAGCAGTTTGAGATTGTAATCCAGGAATACCTGAAGATCTGCGAAGAGCGCAATATTGAACCCAGAAAACAGTATTCCGGCAAGCTACAACTTCGCCTAACGCCAGAACTGCACTCTGAAGTAGCCGTGAAGGCTGCCCAGAGTGGGCAGAGTATCAATGCCTGGATCAGCAATGCCGTGGATGAGGCGGTTCATGCATAGAACTACTTTCGCAGTATCTCCAGTGACCCAGCGGATACTGCTGCTATTCCAGCACCATTTGGTAGAACATGGAGATGGAATACTGAATCGACCCACATGGCATCACCGGTGTAGACCAATACTTTGCAACGCAGCGGGCTATACAGCCCCGCCCTATCCACAACAAATAAATCAGATAAAACTATAACAGCAAGAAATTGTTATTTAACAACAATTACTCAATAGTGTGTCCGGGACATACCCAAAGGCGCATAGCCTCCATGCTTGGCCATTGCACGGATGAAATTCCTGGTAACCCCCACCTTCCAGCCGATTCCACACTCATGAGAGATGCCACCGATTGCCTTGACCGCCCTCTTTTTTGCCTCATCCTGCAGTCGATCCGTTAAACCAATACGTGGA
Organism: uncultured Piscirickettsiaceae bacterium; assembly: GCA_964344785.1. Classification (GTDB taxonomy): domain Bacteria; phylum Pseudomonadota; class Gammaproteobacteria; genus Thiopontia. The sequence goes on along the minus strand of CAYFOR010000037.1, from coordinate 21,157 downwards.
AATAGGGACATCTTCTCACCTCCGTGAATGTTGCGTGTCCCCTAAGTTTTATCCTATTTTTGTCATCAGACAATACGTAGAACTGCGTAATCTCAGTTCCCACTCCCCCGAAAAACACCATTAATTACATTACATACGTTACATAATATATTGTTTAAAAACAATTAAACTTTATTAATGTCAAATGGAAGCACTTCATCAATCTGCTCTTTCCCCATGGAGAGCATCATCAGCCGATCCAGACCGATCGCCACTCCGGAACAGTCCGGCAATCCACTCTCCAGTGCTGCCAGCAACTGTTCATCCATCGGAATCGGATCAAGTCCTTCTGCAGCACGCACCGCCTGTTCTTTCTGGAAACGGTTACGCTGCTCCTCGGAATCGGTCAGTTCGCGAAAACCGTTGGCGATCTCGATACCATTGAGAATCAGTTCGAAGCGCTCCGCCACATTGGGATCATCCGGGCTGATTCTGGCCAACGCCGCTTGTGATGCCGGATAGTGGGTGAGAAAGAGTGCCGCATGCGCAAACTGTGGCAGAATCGTGACCACGATAAAGTAATCGACCCAACCATCCCAATCGAGATCCATCTCTGCCGCCGAGGGTAGCCCCATTGCAATGGCAACCGACTGCAACTGTTCTGCGGTTGTGGCGTAGAGATCCACAACGCCGGTCACCTGACGAAAGGCCTCTGCAACCGTCAACCGCTCGATCGAGGGCAGATCAACAAAATCGGAGACCAACTCCTCAACCTCATCCATCAACGCCTCCATGGTAAAGCCGGGGCGGTACCACTCCAGCATCAGGAACTCGGGATTGTGGATCGGGCCAATCTCCCCGGCCCGAAAGGCCGGTGTCAGCTGATAGATTGGACCACTTCCCGCTGCCAGCAACCGTTTCATGAAAAATTCGGGTGAGGTCTGCAGATAGAGCGGTTGAGGCCCTTCATTGTCCCGACCCTGGGTGTGGGTTACGAACGGGTCGACGTGGGGGTCGGTGTTGGCCGAGGTAGCCAATAGCGGTGTCTGCACCTCCAGCACGTCACGTGACTCAAAAAAACTGCGCACTGCACGAGTAATCGTGGCACGCTGCCGTAACAGCTCGGTCACAGACATCGGCAACTACTCCTTGACCCGCGAGACATACTCCCCGGTACGGGTATCCACCTTGATCACCTCATTTTCGGGCACAAACAGCGGTACACGAACCACCGCACCGGTCTCCAGAGTAGCCGGTTTGCCGCCACCACCCGAGGTATCCCCTCGCAGCCCCGGATCGGTTTCGGTAATCTGCAGCTCCACAAAGTTCGGGGCAGCAACCGAGATCGGATTGCCATTCCACAAGGTCAGCAGACACATCTCCTGCCCTTTCAGCCACTGGGCCGTATCCCCCATCGCCGCCTTGTCTGCCGCGATCTGCTCGAAGCTCTCCGGGTGCATGAAGTAGTAGAGATCGCCATCAGAGTAGGAGTATTGGTACTCCTCTTCATGCACATCGGCGCGCTCAACCGACTCCCCTGACTTGAAGGTGCGCTCCAGCGTACGACCGGTCAACAGCGCCTTCAGCTTGACCCGGCTGAAAGCCTGACCTTTACCCGGCTTGACCATCTCATTATCGACAATAGTGCATGGGTCACCATCGATCATCACCTTGAGGCCATTCCTGAATTCGTTCGTGCTTACTGTTGCCATGGTATCCTGCCCACCTGTTCTGAAAAATAGCGCCGTATGATACCTGCTTCCCTATCGGTTGTGTACACCACCCCTACGCTCTCCTGGCAACAGGAGCTATCCGCTGCACGACTCACACCAAGGCAACTGGCTGAGCGCCTGCAGCTCCCGCCGGATATGGTCGAAACCATGGCTGGCGGTGACCGCGACTTTCCCATTCGGGCCACCGAGAGCTACCTGCAACGTATCAAGCGCGGCAACCCCAGTGACCCGTTGCTGCTGCAGATTCTTCCACAGCGGGCAGAGTGTGTCCCTTCAACAGTCGACTATTGTGATGACCCGGTCGGGGACCTCAAGGCACGGAAGGCGGGTGGTCTGTTACAGAAATATCATGGCCGAGCACTGTTGATTACCACTGCGGCCTGTGCCATCCACTGCCGGTACTGCTTTCGTCGCCATTACCCCTATCCACAACAGACCACTGATCTGAACCTGCGGGAGGTAACAAGGTGGCTGGAAGAAAGCCCGACCATCCATGAAATGATTCTGAGCGGTGGTGATCCCCTGATACTCAGTGATGAACGCCTGGACCACCTGCTCACACAGCTGGAGTGCATTTCCCATATCCATACCATTCGAATTCACTCCCGCCTCCCGGTGGTGCTACCTGCCAGGATCACCACCACACTGCTCCAGAGATTGCAGCAGAGCCCAAAGAACATGGTGCTGGTGATTCACTGCAACCACCCCAACGAGCTTGATCCGTCAACGGCATCGGCACTGGAGAAGCTCAAACAACACGGAGTGACCCTGCTCAACCAGAGTGTGCTGCTAAAGGGGGTCAATGACACCGCAGAAACTCTGGAGCAACTCAGTCACAAGCTGTTCTCGCAGCAGGTACTCCCCTACTATCTGCATCTGCTGGATCGAGTCAGTGGATCGCAACACTTCGATACGGAAGAAGCACAGGCCATCACGATTCACCATCAGCTACGCCAACGGTTACCCGGTTATCTGCTGCCTCGGCTGGTACGTGAGCTGGAAGGAGAGCCCAGCAAAACTCCAATCGGATAAGTGGATATACAATCCGGCTATCGAGTCACAAAACCGGTTGGAGGCTCCATCTCGACATACTGGCACTGCACATCGGAAACCTCGGCCCACTCCGACCCCTGCCAGAGCCACCGCTCCAGTTTCTCAACCGCCAGACTCTCTCCACAGGCCACCACTTCAACGGTACCATCCGGCAGGTTGATGGCCGATCCGGTCACGCCCAGTGACCTCGCTATCTGCTGAGTAGTACCGCGATAATAGACCCCCTGCACACGTCCTGAAACGATACAGCGCCTGCAAACCACCTACTGTACCCCCAACAGAATCAGCACCTGTGGGGCAGCCTGATCGGAAACCACCTCTCCCGGCTCTACCCTTCGCTCCAGTACCACGCCATCCCGTGGTGCATTCAGCACGGTCCGCTCCAGATCCAGAAGCGCCTCGTCACGAACCGCCTCTCGCTGGATCATCTGCGCCTTCAACCTCGAAACGGCACGCTGCGCCTCATTGAGATCACTCTCCGTCGTGACCAGCCGCTCGAAAAGCTCCTGCTGTCGACTCAATTCCAGCGCTGCCTCTGCGAGATCGACCTCGATCTCATTCAATCCGGCCTCGGCAGCCCTCAGCCGAATCTCATAACGTCTGGTATCAAGCCGCAGCAATGTCTGCCCCTTCTCAACCCGTGCCCCCGGCTCCACCAGCACCGACTCCACCACGCCTGAAAGTGGCAAGGCCAGCCGTACGGTTCTCTGTTGAACAGCCTCTTCTTGTGCCGCCGCCACCGATGCAACCAGCCATACAACCACCCCTAACACGACTCTATTCATCGATACCAATCTCCTTGCCCATTAACCGGTTGAGTCTTGCCTGAATCAACATCGCCTTGAAACGGCTCTCGGCAGTTCGCAGGTGTGACTTCGAAATCCCAACCAGTGCATCGCCGAGATTGGACTGCTGCTCCTGCTCATAGAGTGCACGGTTACGCTCCAGTTCGACCTCACGATAATCGATCGCCACCTGATCGGCCCGCCACTGCGCCTCCAGAACCTGCAGTTCCAGAACGTTCCGGCTGACCTCGTCATCAACCGTCCGTTTCAACTGCTCCAATGTGGCACGGGCAGCACGCAACGCTTCACGCGACTCGGCAACCTCCTGTCGATTAACCCCGCCATCCCACAACGGAACGGCAAACTCGATCGAAGCCCGCCAACGATCCTTTGAGCCGGTCACAAACGCATGATCCAGCACTTCCACTGCAGCATCGATCTCGGGGGCACCTCCCAGGCGGGCCAACTCAACATGCTGTTCCGCCACTCGCACCTGCTGTCTGGCCTGGTGCAGCTCCGGGTTGTCCTGTTGGGCCTGCTGCTGCAGTTGCTTCACATTCTGCAGCTTGCTCAGAACCTGGTCCGGGGTCACCGCCGGTGCAATCAGTGAGGATGGCACCTCGCCGGGGCGGTTCATCGCCTCCGCCAACCGCTGGCGAGTCAGCCGCTGCACCATCTCACTCTGTTTCATGCGAACGCGCGCATCCTCGAAGGTCGACTCATCCTGCAACAGATCAAGCTCCGAATAGTCACCCGTAATCTCCTGATCCACCTTTTTCTGGTGACGCAAAAAGGCAATCGTCATCGCCTCGTCATCCACCGTGCGTTGCAGATCGGCCAGCAGCACCGCAAAGAAGCGCTCCATAATCTCCAGTTTCTTGTCTGATAGCGTCTGCGACAGCGCCACCTCATCCATTGCCACACGTTCACCCGCAATCGATTCGGTCAGCGCACTGCGGCCAAAGTCATAGAGCGGCTTGCGTGCCGAGAGGGAGAGCTGATGGTCGTCCCACTCTTTACCAGGCTGGTTCTGCAACGACTTCCAGCGGATTCTCCCGTTGAGATCAACCCGCCACCCCTGTTCATCTCGTGCCTGCGCCAATCTCGCCTGTGACTGCCCTACCATCGTTGATGCCAACTGCAGATCCGGATGATCGGATTCTGCAAAGGTAAGGGCTTCCGCCAGTGTCAGTGGTTCCGGGATCGGTCTGAACTCCGCAAGCAGTGGGGTCGGACCGAACAGTATCAGCAGCAGAAGAAGTCTCATCGGTTCTTCTTTCTCTGCATCCGCTTGTAACGGGAGAAGGACTGCTTTCGGTAGCCCTCATCGACCGTGTACTGGCCCAGCATCATGAATTCCCGAACGCTGGATGCAGCACCGGTATAACGTACCACCATCTCGCCATCGAGGTTATAGAAGGCCATCAGAGGGGTTGCACGGACACGATTCTTCTTCTCTGCAAAGACCTTCTCCAGCATCGGTTCGCCATGAAAATCGGTAATTTCCACCTCTCCCTTGATATTGACCCGATAGATCTTGAAATGCTCGCGATAGAAGTCCTGGACCTCACTCTGATTGAGGATGGTCGCCTTCATCCGTGCACAGAAGGGGCAGTCATCCTCTTCAAAGAAGAGAAAGATCGCACGTTTTCCCTCCTCTCTGGCAATCTCCAGCTCCTCGGAATAGTCACCGAAAGTGGACTCGAAAAAATGCTCCCCTGGATCGCGAATCTCTGCCGAGACTGAACCCAGCATCAACAAGAGCGCGATAAATACGGGTATCCGCAACATGACTCCTCCAGAAACAGTATTTAATGTTGTATGATGATTTCCCAATAACATCACCATTGAGCCCCCTGCACGGAAGATTTGTATTCTGGCAGAGAGTTCACATTCTGAATGATGAGTTCCCAATGAGCAATACTACCATTCAACAAGAAGATTTTATCTCCAGCATCGCCGATGCCCTGCAGTTTATCTCCTACTATCATCCGAGTGACTTCATCCAGGCGATGGGAGAGGCCTGGCAGCGGGAACAGTCACCCGCCGCCAGGGATGCCATTGCCCAGATCCTGATGAATTCCCGGATGTCGGCACTAGGAAAACGGCCGATCTGCCAGGATACCGGGATCGTGGTTCTCTTTCTCAAGGTGGGTATGAACATCCAGTGGAACAGTGATCTCTCCATACAGCAGATGGTGGATGAGGGTGTACGCCGTGCCTATCTGAACCCGGACAATCCACTGCGTGCCTCGGTGCTGAAAGACCCTGCAGGCGCTCGACAGAATAGCCGTGACAATACCCCTGCCGTGGTCCATACCGAACTTGTCCCCGGTAATCGAGTGGAAATCACCCTTGCCGCAAAAGGGGGGGGCTCCGAAAACAAGGCGCGTTTTGCCAACCTCAGCCCCAGTGCCGATATCGCCGACTGGGTGGTCGAACAGATCCCATCCATGGGGGCCGGCTGGTGCCCACCCGGAATACTCGGTATCGGCATCGGCGGTACCGCCGAGAAGGCGATGCTGCTGGCCAAGGAGGCACTGATGGAACCGGTCGATATTCATCAGTTGCAGCAGCGTGGTGCCGAGAACCGGATCGAGTCACTGCGTCTGGAGATTCTGGAACGGGTCAATGCGCTGGGGATTGGTGCCCAGGGGCTTGGTGGCATCACCACCGTGCTGGATGTCAAGATTCGTGACTACCCGACCCACGCTGCCTCCCTGCCGGTCGCCATCATCCCCAACTGTGCCGCCACCCGCCACCTTCACTTCACCCTGGATGGCTCCGGCCCGGCCAACCTCATCCCCCCCTCCATTGAACAGTGGCCTGATATCGACTGGAGGCCTGCTGCGGATGCCCGCCGGATCAACCTTGACACCCTCACTGCCGAGCAGACCCATGAGTGGAAACCTGGAGAGACGCTACTGCTCAGCGGCAAACTGCTGACCGGCAGGGATGCCGCCCATCAACGGATCGCAGAGCGTTTCGAGTCGGGCCAGGGCTTGCCGGAGGGTGTCGATCTGACCAACCGCATGATCTACTATGTAGGACCGGTCGATCCGGTCGGTGATGAGGTGGTCGGCCCGGCAGGCCCAACCACCTCGACCCGTATGGACCGCTTTACCGACATGATGCTGGAAAAAACCGGATTGATCGGTATGGTAGGCAAGGCAGAGCGTGGTCCCGCAACCGTGGATTCAATCAGAAAACATCAATCGGTCTATCTGATCGCCGTCGGCGGTGCCGCCTATCTGGTGGCCAAGGCGATCAAGAAATCACGAGTACTCGCATTCGAGGAATTGGGCATGGAGGCGATCTACGAATTTGAGGTAGAGGATATGCCGGTCACGGTAGCGGTCGACAGCCGAGGTGAGTCGGTTCATAGAACCGGACCAGAGCAGTGGAGCGTTCAACTAGAGCCACTCTCCTAATACTCTGTCTCATCCACCCTGTTGAAAATGACCGTACCGCTCATGCCGGGTAATAGCTGAGAGTAGTTCTCGATTTCGCCACGTACCGTCACGGTCTGACTGGTCGAATCGACCACACTGCCCAATACCAGCACCTTGCCGTCAATCAACTGGCCGGTCTCATCAATCCGTATGGTGAATGGTGCTTGCGGTTTGAGCCATTGCAGCCAGTCCCCTGGAGTCACCAGCTCCACCTCCAGCTTCTCACTGGAGACAATCGAGAGCAGTTGTTGATTGAGCTCAACACTCTCCTGCTCATTCACCAGACGCTCTACCACCCTACCATCCCAGGGTGCCCGGATCACACAGCGTTTTCGGTTGAAATCGGCCATCTTTAACTCAGCCTCACTCTGCTCCAGTGAAACCTCGGAGAGTACCACCTCCAGCTTTCCAATTGAGCGCATCTGATCGAGCCGTTTATCATTTTCGAGTTTGGCCTTCGCTGCCTTCACCTCTGCAGTCACCTTCTCAACCTGTGCTTCAAAGATCTCGCACTCAAAACCGAGTAGCAGATCCCCTTTATGAAAGGACTCGCCACCCCTGAAAGGAATGCGTTCCACCTTGGCTGCAATCTCCGCAGAGAGGGTGGCCTGCTGCCAGGGTTGAATCACCCCACGGGTCTCCAACGGCTGGGCCTGTGACAAAAGTGGTATCAGTAACAACAGGCCAGCTGATATGAAAGTCTTTCCATTCACTCTTCAATGACTCCTTGGTCCAGTTTCAGGACTGCAGTCTGAACTGACTCACTTTGCCACCAGTCAGCAGCGGGCCTTGTGACCTCCGTCATGGCCCACCCCTCATCACTGTCCATTCCAGAAATCTGTTCTACCCCCGGCTGCTCCACGGAACCGCCTTCACCCTCCTCAATCGGCTCATCAACCGGCAGGTTGATGGTGACCGGTACTCTTCTGCTCTCACTGGCACCGTGTGGATCGAAAGCCGTGATCAGCAGGGTGACACTGTGTGGTCTCCCCTCGGCTACTGCCTCGCTCGCCACCGAGAGTTGCCGGGACTCTGCATCAAACTGCAACCACTGCGGCAGCGGCTGTCGGCCAAAGAAACCACTTTGGTGGACATCAAAACTCAGTTTCTCTCCCTCCAGTTCGGTAAAGAGGTGATCTGGTAGCGTGGTTGTAAACTGGTTGCTCTGGTCCAAGGTGATCAGCACATCCTCAACTTCGGATATGATTGGCTTGTCATTCACACCGGTCACCGTCATCTGGATCTGTGCAGAGGACTCGGCCCGATGCTGGTCAAAGGCCTTGAGCATTACAAACTGAGTGCGGTGATCTCCTTCTGCCAGCTTCTGGTAAGGTTCTGCCGAGGCATCAAATGCCCACTCCCCCTGTTCGGTAATACTGAATCCGGCAGGAGCTAGCCGGTTCATCATCTTGAAACTGAAGCGATCACCATCATCCGGATCATTGACCTGAATGGTACGCCCGGTAATTTTCTGATCCTCTGCAATGGACTCCTTGATTACACTCTCAATCACTGGTTGGTCGTTTCTGCCGGTAACCCGGATCTGCAAGGTTGCCCTGGCTCGCCCACCATGAGGGTCGGTAATCTGTAGCGGGATGTCATGGGTCTCCTGTACCCCTTCCGCCAGATGCTGATAGGCACCATGACGGGCATCGATCATCCACTCTCCACTCTCCCGCAACATCATGCCCGGTGGCAGCACCACGCCATCCTCAACACGGATCGTCAACGGATCACCATCTGCATCCATCGAGGCGACATTACCCTGGAGTACCCGATCTTCCGAAACTTCCCGAACCTCTCCGGCATCACCTACTGGAGGGTCATTGGTCTCCTCCAACGACAAGGTGAACTGGTCGCTTGCTCTGGCTCCCGACTGGTTGGCCGCCTTGATCTCGATATCAAGCTGGCTTAGTGTGGCCGGAGGGTTACCGGAGAAGGTTCGGGTAGTTGAATCAAACTCCATCCACTTGGGCAGTTCACTGCCATCACTCATGGTTGCCTGATAGGCCACCTCGCCTCCCAGTGAGAAGGTCTCATCGGAGAAGGCAAACCGGTGATCACCCGGACCATGCCAAGGATTGATCTGATTGGCCAACGGTGTAGCCACCAGCCCGACTTCACCATTCTTCCAGCGTTCAAACTGTACCTTGAGTGCGGCAGTAATGGTTTCGATCTCATCATCCTTCATCTCGTTTGGCAGTGGATCGAGCCCTGCTGTGGTAAAGATTCGACCATAACTATTCTGCAGATTGGCATAGGATACGTCCCTTCGCAATTGGGCCAACACACTGTTGAGTTCCTCCCGAATCAGTGTGAGATCTCCACTACGCTCCGCTTCACGCTGCTGCGCCATGTGTTGGTGTATGCGCTGAACAACACTGAGATATTCGCTGGAGGTGGTGAACTCCTGCTTGGCCTGCTCATAGGCAATCGCAGCCAGATGGACCTGACCGATCACGGAAGCCGAGAGGGCAAGGCGCTTGGCATCGGCCACCTGTTTGTCGCTCCCTACCTTGCGCTGTATGGATGGAAGCTTGATCAGATTGAAGAGGTTGAAATTGATTTTCGTTCCCCAGTCTGCCCAGCGATTGAAGTAGAGAAAGTCATTCTCATCCCGATGCAGTCCATAGTTGAGATCGATTCCTGGCAGCAGTGAGAACAGTGCCGCACGACTTTCTGCATGGGTGATCCGCTTCTGATAGCGGCTCTCCATCAGTTCAGGACGTTTGGCCAGGGCCGTCTTTTCCAGAGTTTCAACATCAAGTGCAACATCCAGTACCTTGTAGCCACTCCTCTCGATCCCCTCCAACTCAAATTTCTCATTCGGTGTCATCCCCATCAAGGTGGCAAGCTGGGCGGTTGAGTCCTTGAGGTCATTTTGCAAAGACTCCAGGGAACGACGAATATCGAGCAACTCCCTCTGGTAGATCAGTGCGTCAATCGGGGCCTGCAGTCGCTGCTCCTCAATGGTACGGGAGTCGGTCAGTGCAAGATCTACCCGTTCCATCAACGGCCCAATCTGCTTCAACAGGCGTTGTGCCGAGGCCGCACGCCAGTAGGTCTTGCGTACATCGCTGATCAGATTGTGAATGGCCTTGCGTTCACGCTCCCTGGAGATCAGATAGCGATCCGCCTGTTGACCGGCACGTACATAGGAGAGCCCGAAATCGAGGACATTCCAGGTCATTTCCAGGTCAGCAGTATGGTTCACCTTGTACTCCGAGGCGGAATAGGAGGGGGGATCTACCGGAGTAAATTCACCTGTAGAGGTACTGTAGGTACCACTGGAACTGAGCTTGAGGCGATCCCGCTCGCTATAACCCGCCTTGGCAGTCAGTTTCGGCAGCATATCAAAGTGGGAAAGTTCCAACTGGTTGGTCGCCAGCGCACTCTCCATCAAGCTGACCCGACGCTGCCGATTATGTTTCAGCGCACGAGCAATCGCCTCATGCAGGTCGATCACCCGGTTGATCTGCTGCTTTTCAGAATCCAGTACCGCCATGTCGGCCTTCACCGATTGCAGGCTTTTCAAGGTGTTGATCGGGTCAGGCTTCACTACACAGCCACCCAGCAACATGCTGATGACCGCTGCACTGACAGCCGTACTCAATTTACTCTTGTTCCAGATTGAGGGGGGCTCTTTGCTCATTGCAATAGATTCATTATCCAAAAGGGTTTATCCGAACCGACAGCTAAGCCGCCTTTCTAACCAGTTGAAGGAGCAGATTGTCATCACGCTCCGCACTGGCCTGCTCAAGCTGTTCGCTAAAGGTGGTGAATTTGTTTTCCAGAGTGATGACATCCCCCTCTTCACCTGTCAGGTCAATACGCACATCGAGCATGCGCACCGAGCCATCCTGCTCCAGTGCCACAATCTGCAGATCAACCTGCTCAATACCCTCTGGAGGGGTACCGGAGACCGCTCCGGTTTGTGGATCAATAGAGATCCAGTCCGGCAGTGGTGAACCATCCGGCAGTACAGCACTGTATTGAGTCACATCCGCGGACTGGAAATCGGCAATTTCAATCGACAACACCTCACCTTGCTGGGTGATATCCACGATCATCATGTCCGACTTGATGCCACCACCGGTACTGTCATCACGCTGACTCATCTCGACCTGACCATTACTGCCGACCTTCACATCGATACGGTCAATCGCCACCTCGTTCTGGGTGGAACCGGGCTTGTCACCACGCCCACTGACAGAGGCTGGATCACTGCTGTTACTGTCTGCGCTATTCCCCTCACCACCTCCATCATTACCACTGCCCGGAGATTCAGTCTCAGTCGCCGTTGCACTCTCACCCCCAAGATCCTGATTGGCATTGGCGGCATCTGCAGTACCCTTGTCACCGCCTGCCGTTCCATCTCCACCAGCAGAGTTTTCGCTTCCGGCTGTTCCACCATCACGCCCTACCAAGGTTCCACTATTCGCACCACCTGTAGAACTTTCGCCTCCTCCAGTATCACCACCAGAAGCACCCGTCGAACCTCCATCACCTCCCGATGTGCCTCCATTGATTCCACCCGATGTAGAGGTGCCGCCACCGGTTCCCGTACCTGTACTGCTACCCGATCCTGTACCTGTGCCGCTACCCGATCTCGTATCTGTGCCGCTACCCGATCCCGTATCTGTATTTCCTTCGAATCCAGCACTACCGCCAAAGCCACCAGTACCTGTACCGCCATCAAATCCTGTACCACCGCCAAATCCTGTGCCTGTACCTCCATCACCAGGTAGTCCACCACCTAACCCACCATCGTTACTGCCATCAGAAGCTGGATCCGGCAATGGAATCTCACTGTTAAACCCTTTTTCTCCAGTGCCAGGCACACCTGGGCCATCTCCGCCACCTGCATCTCCATCGATACCGGTACCGGTGCCACCACCATCACCGTCTCCTCCATCGGAACCACCGTTGATGCCACTACCGCCATCACCACCTTCGTTACCCCCCGGTTTGCTGGCATCAATAACCTGAATTTCAAATGAGGCCGCATCAATACTCAAACCACCCAGGTCAGTCGCTGTTACCACTACATCATATTTTCCAGGCAGGGTTCCTCCCCCTGAGAGCACACCAGTAGAGGAGTCGATAGTGATACCCGGTGGCAGATTGGCTGCACTGTAGGTGAAGCTCTCGCCATTTCTGTCGATATCGGCAAACAGCACCGAGGCATCCGCACTGTAAGAGGCGCCCATCACCTTCAGATCATCGGCAACGGTACTTCCAGTCAGTGTGGGTCGGTCATTGATACCCTCAATGGTGAGGGTCAGAGTATTGCTGTGATTGAGGCCACCGGCATCCTGTACCGTATAGTTGAAGACCTCGGTCAAGGTATCCGCAGCGGTGCGCAGTACCTCCACGTCACTGTGAGACTCATTGATCGCATAGGTGTAGCTACCATCACTGTTGAGGGTCAGTGATCCGTAGTTACCACTCAGCTCGCTACCCACTGACCCTGAGGTTCCACTGAAGGAGAAGGCGGTAACACTCCAGGTATCCTCATTGGCAGTATCCAGTTCAATATCGTTGGTCAGCACGTTGCCGGTGGCATCACTACCCCCACTACCATTCGAGGTACCACCCGACTCCACCGCAGTCCCGGTATCGACCACCGCAGTGGGCCGGTCATTGGTACCGGTGATGGTGACGGTGACTGTAGTCCGATCACTACTGGTGGAGCTGTCATCATCACTCACCACAATGGTGTAGGTCAAAATCAGGGTTTCGCCGGTGGCGATATAGTTGAAGGTCTCGTTACCGGAGTCAAAGGTCCACCCCAGGGTGACGGTATCATTACTGCCATTCAGTACAGGCGTACTGTCCAGGCTCAGCATTCCCAGCAAGGTACTGTCACTCGGCTTGCTGCTATCGAGCAGGCTGGAGGATCCACTCACCACCAGAGAGGTCTGGACAGAGACCACATCGGTCACATCCTTGTCGACCACGGTGAAGTTTCCAGAGGCGGAAATCGCACTATCGGTTTCGCTGATTGAGGCGGTGTCTGCACCATTGCTGATCACCGGGTCATCGTTGGTACCGGTAATGGTAATGGTGATGGTATCGGTGTCGGAGAGGCTTGGACTGCCGGTATCTGCTGCAGTGATCGTATAGGTGAGGATTACCGTCTCCCCTGCAGCCAGTTCATCAAAGGCCACTGCCCCGCTGTCGAAGGTCCAGTCGACACTCGCCTCCACATCACTGCCATTGGAGAGGATACTCGATGAAGAGAGTGAGAGCATATTGAGCAGATCACTGGAGCTGGTCGAGGTGGTTCCGGTACCGGAAACGGCCAGGGAAGTGGTGAGATTTACGGTGTCGCTGGTATCGAGATCCGATACAGTCAGACTGCCACTGGTGGTGAGTCCACTGTCGGTTTCTGTGAGCCCGGCCGTATCCGCCGCATCGGTAATGATCGGAGTATCGCTGATCCCGACCGCATAGACTGTCAGTGTCACACTATCGCTGGCCGAGCCATCACTCACCGACAGGGTAAAGGTCTCGTTGTTGCTACCGGCAGAGAGTCCGTTGATTGCACTGTCATTCGGAATATAGCTGTAGGCACCACTATCACTATTGATGTAGAGGGTACCGTAGGTTCCCGATTTGCTGTGCGTGTAACCATTGACCGAAGTATCAGAGCTACCACCACTCACACTATAGGACTGAGTCGCCCCGCTATCCCGATCGGTAGTACTCAAAACGCCATTGGTGGTGACAAAGCTGTCAGTCGCAGAGGTATCCGTATAGGTCACACTCTCGACACTGGCGGTCAGCTCCGGGGTATCGTTGGCCGCCGTCAGACTGATGGTCAGGGTACGATCAGCCGTCCCGGTACCGTCACTGACACGTACACTGAAAACCTCACTGCTATCACTGGTCAGTGCCTGAATCGCCGTATTGTCCGGTACGTAGAGGTAATTGCCGTTACTGCTGTTGAGAAAGAGGGAGCCGTAGGTGCCGCTGCGGCTGTGGGTAAAGCCGTTGCGACTGGTGTCACTCGATTGCCCCAATACACTATAGGTCAGGGTTGCATTGACATCCAGATCTCCGCCATCCAGGGTGCCACTGGTCTCGGCAAAGCTGTCATCTCCTGCCTGATCGGTGTAGCTGATGCTGGTGACTGCCCCCAGGGTTGGGCCATCATCGGTACCGTTGATGGTGATGGTAACGGTATCAGTAGCTGTCAGGGTCGGGGTACCGGTATCGGTCGCAGTGATGGTGTAGGTCAATATAAGCTGACGCCCTGCATCCAGCCCATCAAAGGTGGTGGCACCGGAGTTGAAGCTCCAGTTGAACTGGGCGGTGATATCGCTGCTATTATCCAGTACCGTGGTCGGTGTAACCGTCATCATCGCCAGCAGGTCACTGTCGCTTATAGTGATCGAGGGGTTACCACTGGCGGCAACCGTTCGGGTGAGCTGCACCTCATCGGCAAAATCGAGATCGGTCACCCGCATGGTACCGCTGGTACTCAGGGCTGCATCGGTCTCGGCAATTGTCTCGGTGTCACTCCCCTCGGTAATCACCGGCTGGTCACTGGCACCGACCGCATAGATGGTGAGGGTCTTGCTGTCACTGAGCGATCCATCACTGACACTCAGCGTAAAGCTCTCGGAGTTGCTGCCGGCAGACTGTCCATCCAGCGCCGAATCATTGGGCTGGTAGATGTAGGCACCGCTACTGCTGTTGAGGTAGAGGGTGCCATAGGTGCCCGTCTTGCTGTGGGTATAGCCACTGAGACTGGTGTCACTGCTCTGACCGCTGATGCTGTAGGTCTGACTCGCACCACTGTCGCGGTCGACTGTGGTCAAGCTGCCGCTGACCGAGCTGAAGGTGTCATCATCAGCGGTATCGACAAAGGTGGACTGGGTCAGTGAGGCACTTAGCGTCGGAGTATCATTGGCTGCGGTCAGCGAGATGGTCAGTGCCTGATCATCGCTAGCACTGCTACCATCGGTCACTCGCAGGGTGAAGCTGTCGGTTGCATCGCTTGTCAGCGCTTCGATTGCACTGTCGGTTGGGTCATAGCGATAGGCACCGCTACTGCTGTTGAGATAGAGGGTACCGTAGCTGCCGGCCAGACTGTGGGTGAATCCATCCTGTGAGCTGTCAGAGGATTGACCGACAATGCTGTAGGTCGCCGTTTCTCCGAAATCCCGATCACTGCTGCCGAGTATTCCGGCTACACTGCTCCAGCTATCATCGGCTGCAGTATCGGTATAGGTATTCGAGGTCAACGTTGCACTGATCTGCGGTGTGTCATTGGCCGCCACAAGACTCACCGTTAACGTACGCGAGGCAGAGAGGTAGCCATCCGATACGTTGAAGGTGAAGTACTCCGAGGTATCGCTCTTCAGTGCCTCTACGGCCGTGTCATTGACCACATAACGGTAGTCACCACTACTGCTGCCGAGATAGAGAGTGCCGTAACCCCCTACCAGTTTGCGGTTGTAGGTGGTACCGCTGATGGTATTGCTCTCGCTGCTCTGCCCGGTGATGGAATAGACCAGGGTACTGTTGTCATTGTCGATATCGTTGGAGACCAGAGTGGCCGCAGTGTCGCTGTAGGTGTCATCCGAGCTGGTATCGGTCACCGTAATGGTGGTGACCGCATTCAGGGTCGGCGTATCGTTGACCGCAGTGACGTTGATGGTCATGGTGTAGGCGCTGGTACTGATCCCCTGACTGTCGGTCACCTTGTAGGAGAAGCTGTCGTAGCTGTTGCCGTTGGCATCGGCTACCGGCACAAAACGCAGATAGTTGGCTGCAATATCGTAGGCGGAGATCTCTTGATTCGCAGTCACATCCACCCACGATGAGCCGTTGTAGAACTGCAGGGTGCCGACGCTCTCCAGCGCAGTGATCTCCACACTGTTGACCTCATCATTATCCAGGTCGGTGATCGGGAAGTCGGAGGTGGAGAAGACAAAGTTGGTGTCTTCCGTGGCGGACACGGTGTTGTCTGAGCTGGATGGAGCATCATTGGTTCCGCTAAATACTGCTGCAAAGGTGTCACTCACCGTGGCCCCATTGCCATCGTCGGCGGTAACACGGATATCGAGACGCCCCACTCCATTGGATGGATTACCGCTGAAGGTGCGGGTGGCGGAGGTGAAGCTGAGCCAGCTGGGCAGTGAGGAGCCATCGGCCAGTGCTGCGGTGTAGCTGATTACATCCGGTGAACTGTAGCTGCCGCTATTGGTCTCGACATCGGAAAACACATTGGAGTTGAACTGGAAGGTCCAGTCCCCGGTACCACTGAAGCTCTGCGCACTGATCGGATTCTCAAGTGTCGGGGTATCGTTGACCGAGGTGAAGGTGATGCGGAAGGTATCACTCACCGTCTCGCTGCTCCCATCGGTGCCGGTCACCTTGAGATCGAGCCAGGAAGCATCGTGCGGTGGATTGCCACTGAAGGTGCGGGTCGAGGTGTTGAATGTGAGCCAGCCGGGCAGTGCCGAGTCATCCCCCTGAGTTGCAGACCAGGTGAGATTTTCACCATCGGGATCGGTAATCGCATTGGTGGGCACCTGATAGATCCAGTTCCCTTCTCCACTGAAGGTCTGATCGGCGATCGCATTGGAGATCACCGGGGTATCGTTGGTGGTGTCGGCATCGATCTCCAGATGGAAGGTACTGAATGCAGACCCGCTATTACCATCCGAGACCGTCACCTTGAGGAAAATGTCATTGGTGTCACCGGGGGGGTTGCCACTGAAGGTGCGGGTCAGTGCATTGAAACTGAGCCAGCTCGGTAGTGCGGTGCCATCGGCCTGGGTAGCCGACCAGGTCAGTGGATCTCCATCGGGGTCGGAGAAGGTGTTGGCAGGCACCGTGTAGCTCCATTCGCCACTGCCAGCATAGGTCTGGTCAGAGAGTGGATTGTCGAGTACTGGTGCATTGTTGGTCTCAGCCGGCAGGGTGACGGTGAAGGTGTCGGTGACGGTGCCTCCATTGCCATCATCGGCGGTGAGATCGATCGACAGGGTCTGCCCCTTGAAGCTCTCCGGTGGGTTGCCACTGAATGTGCGGGTCGATGAATCGAACGAGAGCCAGTCGGGCAGTGGGTAGCCATCGGTCCGTTTGGCACTGTAGCTCAAGGTATCACCATCGGTATCATAGAAGACATCGGAGTCGAAACGGAAGCTCCAGTCACCGCCATCACTCAGGGTGATGTCAGCAATCGCATCAGCCACCACCGGGGCATGGTTGTAGGGGTTGAATTCGCTCGGTGGTGTGGATGGAGTCAAAGTGCCTGACCAGACGCCCAGCTCCGCATAGGTCATGGTGCTACTGCTGTTGCCGCTGGTACCGCCGATATCACCGTTGATGGCATTGTCCTGTGTCGAGGTGATCAACGCATACTGCATGCTGGAATCCTTGGTGATCGAGATTCCGGCAATCCTCTGCATCTCTGACTGGAAGTCGGCAAAGGGGAGCTTGAAGCTGACAAAATAGTCGGTACCGCTACGCCCGTCGTCCATATCGGTATCGGTGGCAGCAGGGTCGGTGGTTCCATTGACCGCATCGAAACTGTAGTTACTGGAGCTGATATCGTAGGTAATCTGACTGGATGGCTCGGTAAAACTGGTGGTGGCCGGTGAGTTGTTGGCCCCACTGCCCGGTTCCCAGATCGAGATCCCCTTGCCACCATTTCTCTTGTCCGCACTCAGCAGCAGATCGATTGCGCCATCAGCGTTTGCATCGACGGCAATAAAGTAGGCCACATTGTCCTTCCCTTCACCGATGCGGATGCGGAAACCGATCTCGTCATCGGATTCACTTCCCCCGCCCTTGCTGTCGTACTTGGTATAGAGCATCGGGTGGTCGTTATCCCCCACCAGGTCAAGACCATCCTTGTTGGCCTGGGTATCGTCATCGTAGTCAAACTCGGTGGCGACCAGCACCGGATCCCAGTTGATCGAGGAGCCGGAGAGATCGATGGTCTCGCTACCACCCGACGGGGTGATGTTGATGGTCATGGTCTCGGTATCACTGAAGGTGGTGCCATCCCCCACCTGGAATTGCATAAAATCGGTACCACCGTTCACGTAGCCGGCGGCATCGGTATAGGTGAGCTTACCCGCATTGATATCGGCGATGGTGATCACGTCATTGACACTCACCGCACCACTGTCACTGTGGCTCAGGGTGCCACCCGATCCGGGAAGGGCAATAATCTTCACCGAAGCAATGGCCGCACCGCTATCGACATCACTGAAGGGGAAATCGCTGCTGGTGAAGGTATGGGTCGCCTCCTCGTTCAGGGTGATGGAGTTGGCATTGGAGGTCGGTGCATCGTTCTGCGCAGTGACATCGACCGTCATGGTGGAGCCGGAGCTGGCCCACTCGGTACCATCCTGCACCTTGAAACCGAAACTCGCATAGCTACTGCCACTGGCATTCAGCGCCGGGGTGAACTTCAGTTTACCGGCAGTGATGTCAGAGGCGAAGATCAGGTTGGTGGCACTAACGGTAGCACCGTTCAAGGTCAGACGGCCGACAAAGGGCACCGAGGTGATTTCGATCATATAGAGACTGTCAGCACTATCGACATCGCTAAAGTTGAAGTCGCTTACCGTAAAGGTATAGCTGCTGTCCTCATTGACACTCACCGTTTTATCGGAGGAGGTTGGTGCATCATTGGTGGCGGTGATACTGACAGTGCTGGTGACTGCGGTACTGGACGCCACACCTGCGCCGTCGGAGTCGGCATCGGTCACCACCCAGCTGATGGTACGGCTGGAACTGCTTGCAATGGGATCCTCCGAACTGCTGCTATAGGTTACGGTGCGTAGTGCGGTCTGGTACTGGGCTACCGTGGCAGTGCCGCTCAAGGTGAGTACGCCGCTACTGCTGTTGTAGCTGCCGCTGATACCATTCTGTGTAGTAAAGCCTAGGGTATCGCCACTGGTCAGGCCGACACTGATGGTGACGGTGGCCCCGGCAATCTGGGTGTCGTCCACATCACTGATGGTGATGGTCTCATCGATCGCCGCAGCACTGCCGTTCTCGGTGTAGGAGAGCGTTGCGCCCGCTGTGACCACCGGGGCGTCACTGGCGGGGGCTACCGTGACCGTAGACGCAACCGATAGTGCAGCCGTACTATCATTGGAGCCACTATTGCTACCACTATCAACCAGCTCGGTGATGGTGATTACCCGTGTGCTGCCGGTCGATGGATCTTCTGCGCTGTTCTTGTACTGCAGCGCCTCCAGCATCGTGTCGTAGACGCTGGTGCTGGCACTCTTGGTAATGGTTACCG
This sequence comes from uncultured Piscirickettsiaceae bacterium, assembly GCA_964344785.1. GTDB lineage: Bacteria > Pseudomonadota > Gammaproteobacteria > Thiopontia. The sequence continues at coordinate 1,875 of CAYFOR010000037.1, read as the reverse complement.
TGGCGGTGGTACCGCTCACCGAAACGCTGTAACCGAAACTGTTGGAGGAAGAGGTACCGCTGATACCATCGGTCAGCGCCACGTCAGTACCATCCACAATCAGATATTCGGTGCTGTCGGTGACATTGGTCACCGTTACCTTCATCGACTCCAGGGTCTGTCCTGCCTCTATGGTGCTCAAGGTGGCACCGGTAAAGAGGGTCGAACCACTTCCCTCCTCGGTATAGGTGGGATTGGCACCGGTAGCGGTCAGGGTCGGCTCATCATTCAACCCTGCAACCGTTACTGTGGATGCGACTGAAAGCACCGCAGTGTTGTCGTTATCGCCACTGCTGCTGCCGCTATCCACCAGTTCGGTGATGGTGACCACACGACTGCTTCCGGTGGTGGGATCATCTGCACTGTTCTTGTATTTCAACCCTTCGATCAGGGTGTCGTAGTTGGCAGCGGTATCGGTCTTGGTGATGGTCACTGTAGCGGTACTGCCACTGACCGATACGCTGTAGCCAAAGCTGTTGGAGGAGGAAGTGCCACTGATACCATCGGTCAATGCTACATCGGTGCCATCCACAATCAGGTATTCGGTGCTGTCGGTCACATTGGTCACCGTCACCTTCATCGAGGCGATACTCTGCCCCGACTCCACAGTACTGACGGTAGAGCCGGTAAAGAGAGTTGAACCACTACCATCTTCGGTGTAGGTGGGATTGGCACCGGTGGCACTCAGCGTGGGCTCGTCGTTGATGGCCGTCACCGAAGTGCCGACACTGACACCGGAGGTGGAGACCTTGCTGGTGGCATCGTCCGCCATGGTGTCGAAGGTCTGGCGGGTGGCTCCACTGGTAAAGGTGGTGGCCGAGGAGTTATCTACCGCGAATACGGTGAGTGATCCCGGAGTACCGTTGTAGTCGGCAACCGGAACAAAACGAAGGGTGGCATTGGTATCAAGCAGCAATGCACTGGCAGTCGTGACACTGCCAATATCGTACCAGGTGCTACCGTCGGTGCTGTACTCCCAATCTCCTTCGGTGGAGTCGTTGGATGCGTCGGCGCTGACGGCGATACCGGCGAACGAGTCGCTGTCCGCACTATCACTGAAGTTGCCGTTCAGCAGCGTACTGACTGTGGCACCCGAAGGACTGCTGACATCCTCGTTGACCGCAGAGAGAGTCGCGCCACTGCTGAAGCTGGGGGCATCGTTAACGTTGGTAATATCAAGATTGACTGTGGAGGTGGAGGAGTCTACCGTGCCATCGTTGACCTTGACGCTCAACGTTGCCGCATTATCACCACTATCATCACTGGCGCTGGTGTACTGGATGTTGGAGGCAGTATCGAGAAAAGTGTTGATATTGGCGGCAGTACCACTCAGAGTCATGGTTGAACTGCCACTGCCACCTACCGTGACGCTGCCACCACTGCTGGCAGTCAGCGTACCCTCCGAAACAGTAAGGGTCATGGTCAGGCTGTCCCCATCGCTATCTGCCGTAGTAATCGCAGAGAGATCGAGATTGGAGGCAATGTCTTCAGTTACCGTTATATCGCTGGGTGCTCCACTAATAGTTGGGGCTGAGTTGAAAGTAAGGCTTGATGCAACAAAAGTATGAGTAGAATTACTCCAATCAGGCCAATTTTCAGAAACGTATGCGCCAGACCCATATATAAAGAGCTGAACATAATAATCCCCATTGGTTGGTTGATTATCGTATGCCGGATCTGATGACTGGAAATTAATATAGATAGCAGAGGAAACATTGTTGTATGAGCCCTGCATTGCATGAGAAAAAACATTATTGGCTTCAAAAAAACCCGCACTACTATAAGCCCGCCTTATTCACCAAATAACCCATAAAACAAGGAGGCGCGCCCTCTATT
>CAYFOR010000036.1:0-25015 GCA_964344785.1 uncultured Piscirickettsiaceae bacterium | reverse complement strand
CAGGGCCGCTTCACGTTGGAATGACGGCCTCGCTTCAGGGCCATTTCATATTGGGCAAGACTATTGATTTACATACTTCGTGCATATGTTCTAACATCTGGCATCCCGGTTCAATCCTATCTCCATGTCCGTTGCACCTCCACTGAAAATTCTACTACTGGTCCACAGCTTCAATAGCCTGAGCCAGCGGCTTTTCGTTGAACTGCAACAGTCGGGACATCTGGTTTCAGTTGAGTTTGATATCAACGATTCGGTCACCATTGAAGCAGTCACCCTCTTCCAGCCCGATCTGATCATTGCCCCATTTCTGAAGCGTCCGATTCCACACGCTGTCTGGAGCCGACTCCCCTGTCTGATCCTCCACCCCGGTCCACCAGGTGACCGGGGACCTGCAGCACTGGACTGGGCTATCCTCAATCAGCAGACGGAGTGGGGCGTCACACTGCTGCAGGCCAATGACCAAATGGATGGAGGAGATGTCTGGGGCTATGAGCTATTTCCAATGCGGCTGGCTGAAAAGAGCTCTCTTTACCGTCTGGAAGTAACCGAAGCCGCAAGTCGGCTTGTACACCGTGCCATTGAACAGTTCGGAGATAGAGACTTCTCTCCACAGCCACAATGTGAAATTGCAATCAGTAAACAGTATCAGGCGCACCACTGGCCCAGTCAGCAGGAACGCTCCATCGACTGGATCAGGGATGACCGGCAAACGGTGCTGAGCAAGATCCATGCAGCAGACGGTACCCCCGGACTGCTCGATACCATCGCTGACCGTGAATTCCATCTCTACGATGCCCACCCTGCAGTAGAGATGGGTGGTGAACCCGGCTCGATTGTGGCGCACAGCGGCACTGCCATCTGCAGGGCCACCACAGATGGTCACGGTGTCTGGATCGGCCAGTTGAGAGAGGAGAAAGGCCCCCACCCATTCAAGCTGCCTGCCACGCAACTGCTTGCCGATCTGCTCACTGGAGTGCCCGAAGTCGAAAATGGATACTGTGAGATTGAGTGCCAGATCAGAGAGGGTATCGTACTGCTCCACTTCCCATTCTATAACGGCACCATGAGCACGGCACGATGCCGTCGCCTGCAACAGCAGCTACAACAGCTCAAGCAGCGAAGGGAGATCAAGGCCATTTTGCTGCTGGGTGGTCCACACTACTGGTCCAACGGGATGGACCTCAATCAGATTGAGGCATCAAAAAGCCCGGCCGATGCATCCTGGGAGAATATTCAGGCACTGGATGATCTGGCACTGGAGATCATCGAAACAACCGACCAGCTGACAATCAGCGTGTTGCAGGGCAATGCCGCTGCCGGAGGGGTCTTCCTGGCACGCGCTGCAGATCTGATCTGGGCACGGCGTGGCGTGATCCTCAACCCTCACTACAAGGATATGGGAAACCTCCATGGTTCGGAGTACTGGAGCTATCTGCTGCCACGTCATATCGGTGATGAACAGGCCGAACGTCTGATCGAGACCCGGTTGCCGATGGGCACTGCAGAGGCGGTAGAGCTGGGTCTGGTGGATGCAGACTACCCATTGCCGCACAAACCGTTTCTGGAACACTGCATCGAGCAGGCCCATCAATTGATTGACCAACCAAACTTTGCACAGCGTCTGGAGGAGAAACGGTCGCAGCGTGTTCAGGATGAAGCACAACGACCACTCTCAAGCTACCGTGATGCCGAACTCAAGCAGATGCAGATGAATTTTTACGGGTTTGATCCCAGCTACCATATCGCCCGCTACAACTTTGTCCATAAGGTTCCCAAGTCGCGAACGCCCTTGAATCTGGCAACCCATCGACGGTTGACCACACGATGATTGGCGTAACCGTGCAGGTCAATGGCGTAGTACAAGGAGTTGGTTTTCGTCCAACCGTCTGGCGCATTGCCAGAGAGCTCGAACTGACCGGCTCGGTACGCAATGGCGCAGATGGCGTAACCATCGAATTATGGGGGGATCGTACCACCATCGACCACTTTGTCGACCGCCTTCGACACGAGCCACCGCCACTGGCCAGGATCGAACAGATCGAAACCAGACCGCTGGATGGCAACCCTGCAACCGACTTTGTCATTGTTCAGAGCCAGGGGGGGCATGTTACGACAGCGGTCGCTGCCGATGCAGCCACTTGCCCCGACTGTCTGACCGATATCCATACCCCGGAGAACCATCGCTACCACTACCCCTTTACCAACTGTACCCATTGCGGTCCGCGGTTGTCGATCATTCAACGCATCCCCTACGACCGCCCCAATACCGCAATGGCTCCGTTCACCATGTGCCCACAATGTCAACGGGAGTATGAAGACCCGGCTGATCGTCGTTTTCACGCCCAGCCCAACTGCTGTCCGGTATGCGGTCCCCAACTCTGGCTGGAAGACCAGGATCAACACCGGCTGGCTGGAGATCCCATCGCCCAGACCGCCCGCCTGATCAAGGCTGGCAAGATTGTGGCGATCAAGGGGATCGGTGGCTTTCATATCGCCTGCGATGCCACCAATGAAAATGTGGTATTGGCCCTGCGCCAACGAAAACAGCGCCCGACCAAGGCACTGGCGGTCATGGTCAAAGACATGGAGCAGATCTCCAGCTACGCCAGAGTGACCCCGATTGAAGCGGAGGCGCTGCAAAGTCGTACCGCACCCATCGTGATTCTGCCAATAGCGGGAGAACCGCTCGCCCCTTCCATCGCCCCGCTGCAGCAGAGTATCGGCTTCATGCTCCCCTACTCACCACTCCATCATCTGTTGATGGCTTCGCTTCATAATCCGATCGTCCTCACCTCAGGCAACCGCAGTGGTCAACCGCAGTGTATCCACCATGATGATGCACGAAAGGACCTCTCCGCCATCGTGGACTACTGGCTGTTTCATGACCGTGAGATCATCAATCGGGTAGATGATAGTGTGATGAGATTGGCTGCAGAAGAGATGCGTACACTGCGCTACGGGCGTGGCCTCGCCCCGCGCAGTCGTCCGCTACCGGACGGGTTTGATCACGCTCCCCCAATATTGGCGATGGGGGGTGAGCTGAAAAACAGCCTTGCCTTGCTGCATGATGGAAAAGTGACACTGTCACAGTATCTCGGCGACCTCGACGAACAGCGCACACTGCAAGAGTATGAACATGCCCACCAGCTTTTTCAGCGGCTGTATGACCACCATCCTGAAGCCATTGCGGTGGACCAACACCCCAATTATCTCTCTACACAACTGGGTACGACATGGGCACAGAAACACAGCCTCAGACTGATACCGGTACAACATCACCACGCCCATATTGCGGCAGTAATGGCTGAACACCGACTTCCTCTGGATACCCCTCCGCTACTGGGGATTGCACTGGATGGTCTCGGTTTTGGCGATGGTGAAATCTGGGGTGGTGAATTCCTGTTGAGCCAGTACCACAGCTACCGAAGAGTGGGACGATTCACCCCCATTGCACTGCCTGGTGGAGATCGTGCAAACCGCGAACCATGGCGCAATACCGTTGCTCACCTGATTGCATCCATCGGATTGGAGAGACTGCAAGCGGACAATCCAGACCTGGAGCTGACAGAATTTCTGACCTGCAAGCCGCTGACTACCATCCAACAGATGGTGAAACAGCAGATCAACAGCCCACCGGCCTCCTCCTGCGGACGCTTGATCGATGCCGTTGCCGCCGCAATTGGGCTACAACGTGAGCAATTGAGTTTTGAAGGTGAAGCAGCCATCGCGCTCGAAGCACTCGCCGCTACGCTTCCAAACGAACCGGGCTATCCAGCCGCCATTACAGAGCATGATGGATTACTGGAACTACAGTGGCAACCGCTTTGGGGTGAGATACTGCATGATTTGCATCAGAAGGCTGATCATGCACGGATCGCCTCCCGTTTTCATCAAGGGTTGAGTGATGCCGTCTGTAAAGCGGCAATCCATCTATGTGAAGCACACCAGATCGATACCGTTGCACTGGGCGGTGGCGTTTTCCAGAACCGACTGCTGCTGGAGGAGATCACCAGACAGCTGACCCGACAAGGGCTTTCGGTCCTCTCTCCCGTTATCATCCCTGCCAATGATCAGGGAATCGCACTCGGCCAATGCGTAATTGCCGCAGCAACGATCCGGCAACAGCACCCCTGATACCCCACCGGGTCTCTGACTACCCCCCCAGCTATTTCTGTCGAAATCCTATCTTTTCAAACGATGGCACAGCGACTCTGGTCGCTATTGACCACATCAAAAATACGTGTATTATAGTAACGGTAGTTATATATAAATATATAAGAAACCGTCGACAGCAGCACCTTTCGAAAAATAGTGGTGCTCGAATCGGTCTCTAAACAGATCAGGAGAGAAGAATGTCCCCGTTGGTTCTTTTTTCAATCATAGCCGCCGCAGTCGCCATCATGGTATGCGTCAGGTTTTGTATCTATGAACAATTTTTCAGAAGACGGACACCGGATCAGTTCGGAAGTGAATTCCACCATATCGCAAAACTGGAGGGACCCAAGTGGCGAGCCATGGCATATGAACATGGTTTGACCCGATCCGAGTGGCGTCGTGTTGTTGCAAAACAGGCCAAGATGATCACATCACAAATCAACTGTAAATGTAGTGTGACAGCTGACCATTAAGACCGATCCTTTTCGAGCCTCCTTTGTTCAACTGTCGAATGCACATTACAAACGGTTCCATGGAGATTCAACAAGAATAGCTGTGAAGGCCGGATTCAAATGAGAGGGGATATGTCAATCGGATGATGGAGCTGACCAATAAGGTTGCCTAGTACTCTGACAAGGTAGTATTGGCGGATACAGCGGAGAGAAAAACGTTCAGCTGCAAGGCGGACGAATGCAGGACTGGCCGTAGCCAATTCAAAAGAGGACAACGTAGCAGATGGATGTTTTTCACCCGCCCGGAGGGAACCACACACATTGCCCAATACAGTGTTACAGCCATTTGACATAGAGTGGCTATGCCTGCATGGCTGTGCCTTGTCTTGAACAACGTGTGTGGTTCTGTATTCGTCAATTCTACCTTGTCAGAGTACTAACTACTGTGACAAGACCTTTGCACGCAAACTCTTTTCACCTTGTTTGAAAACAAAATCATCTTCCGTGCATAGGTCTCCTGGTTAAATGATTGACCTGTTTATTAATCAACAATACACTTGAGGGTATATCGATGTATCTCCTGTAGCGAAAATTTGCGCCATGCACTTCTCTGGAAAAAGTTTCTTCAAGTTCTCGTACCAACAGGCCAAGATTGCCTGTAGCCGTCGCATCCACCATAAACAGGCAGATCAGTCCCACTTCAGCGAAGAAGAGTTTGATGAGCAGCATCTCGGACTGGCCGGTCAGATTGCAAATGCCTTTATCCACTCTCCACTCTCCCCACTTTTCTTTATTCTGATGCTGGCGATCGGTATCTACGGACTCTTCAGCACACCGCGCCAGGAAGACCCGCAGATCTCGGTTCCGATGATCGACATCCTGTTCCAGCATCCGGGCGCCTCGCCCGAAGAGGTTTCGGCATTAACGATCGACCCATTCGAGCGTGTGCTGAGTGAAATACCGAACGTCAAACACATCTATTCGATGAGTGACTACGACTATGGGCTGATTACCATGGAGTTCGAGGTGGGCGAACCGATGGGACCTTCACTGGTCCAGGTACATAGCAAGATCGCTTCCAACCTCTCTCTACTCCCTCCCGGAGTGGATACCCCGAGTGTAAAACCGAAAGAGGTGGATGATGTTCCGGTACTGACGCTGACCCTCTGGTCACAGCAAGTCGATGATGAGGTATTACGGACCCTCGCCATTGACCTGCTGCAACACTTCAAACAGTTGCCGATGACCGGTACCGGCTTCGTTGTCGGCGGACGCCAGCGACAGATTCGGGTGGAGGTTGAACCAGGACGGCTGGAAGGCTATGGCATCAGCCTCGGGCAGATCGCGATGGCCCTGCAAGGGTTCAACAGCAGCATGACGGTCGGCTCCATTGAGCTCAACAACCGTTACCAGTTTGTCAAATCAGGGGGGTTCCTGCAGAGTAGAAGTGATGTGGAAAACCTAGTGGTTGGACAACATCTGGGATCACCGGTCTTCATACGCGATATCGCTCATGTGATTGAAGGCCCTGAAGAGACCCGTTCGCTGGTACTGCACAGCCATGGGCCCGCCCATCCGAATGAGACACTACGAGGGATTACCGATGCCGCAGCCGTCACCATCGCTCTGGCCAAACAACCTAATACCAACGGGGTTGAGGTGGTCAATAACATCCTGGATGAGCTGGAAAAACTCAAAGGGTACAAGATTCCGGAAAACATACACGTCACCATCAGCCGCGACTATGGCAAGACGGCCAATGACAAGGTCAACGGTTTACTGTTCAAATTGCTGGTCGCCACCGCCGCAGTGACGCTGTTGGTCTGGCTCAGCCTTGGCCTGACCCCATCGATCGTGGTACTGGTGACCATTCCCGTGATTCTGGTCACCACCGTCTTCATCGCAATGATTCTGGGCTACACCATTGATCGGGTCAGCCTGTTTGCCCTGATCTTTGCGATCGGTATTCTGGTGGATGATGCAATTGTTGTGGTGGAAAACATCTATCGGCGCTGGCTGCGGGCCGGCAAGATGACCACAAAAATTGCGGTTGATGCGGTGCGTGAGGTGGGCAACCCCACCATACTCGCCACCTACACGGTTGTTGCGGCACTGGTGCCGATGGGTTTCGTACGCGGCATGATGGGCCCCTACATGGAGCCGATCCCCGTACTGGGCTCCGTGGCGATGCTGCTCTCACTCTTCTCCGCACTGATCTTCGTCCCCTGGCTCTCTGTACGGATGAAGCCACCGATGACACGACTGCAACAGATGGAAGAGCGTGAACAGAAGCTTGACGCCGGCCTGGACAGCTTCTTCCACCGGGCACTCTGCAATCTGATGACCAGCCAAGTCCGCAGTTGGGGCTTTCTGCTTTTCCTGATCGCCAGTTTTGCATTCTCGATGTGGATGTTCTACGACAAGACCGTCACGGTAAAAATGCTGCCGTTTGACAACAAGCCGACACTCAGTCTGGTGATTGACCTTCCTGAAGGAAGTGCCCTGCCCGAGACGGCCAACCTGACCCGAACGCTTGCCAGGGAACTCCAGTCTGTACCCGAAATCCTCTCCCTGCAGAGCTATGTCGGAACCGCACAGCCGTTTGACTTTAACGGACTGGTTCGACACTACTACATGCGCGAGATGCCCTGGCAGGCCGATATCGCGATACAACTGCTCGACAAAACAGAACGCGAACGGAGCAGTCATCAGATTGCCGAAGCCATTCGGACACAACTCGGCCCGATTGCCCGGAAAGTCAATGCAACACTGACGGTTGTCGAGATGCCGCCAGGCCCCCCGGTACTGCAGACACTGGTAGCAGAGGTGCATGGACCGGATGCAGAGACCCGTCGAAAAGTCGCCGCCGACATGACCCGGCTGTTTGAGTCCTCACCGCTGGTCACCGACGTGGACAATTTCATTCGAGCACCCAACGAGTACTGGAATTTCGAGATTGATGTACAGAAAGCCGCCCGTCAGGGGGTCTCCGTCACCACTATCAATCAACATCTGGCAATGGCCATGGGGATGTTCAAGGTGATTGATCTGAAACAGCCAGGCGTTCAGGAGCCGACCTGGATCACCTTGCTGGTACCGCTGGAGAAGCGTGCCGAATTGCATAACCTGAACAATATGCCGATCATGACCATGGATGGCCGTACCATTCCACTGGCTGAACTCGGCCACTTTGAACGACTGCCTCGCCAACAGATGATCTTCCACAAGGATCTCCGTCCAGTCGAGTTTGTGCTGGGAGATACCACCGGTACCTATGCGGCACCGATCTATGCAATGCTCGATATCGAAAAACGGCTGGAGCGCTATACCGCACCCGATGGGGTCAAACTGGAGCCGACTTATACGGCCGCCCCGGATAGTGACCGCCACTCTGCCTTTGAGTGGAGTGGTGAGTGGACCGTTACCTACGAGACCTTCCGGGATTTGGGTACCGCTTTCATTGTAGCCCTGATTGCAATCTATATGCTGGTGGTCTGGCAATTCGGCAACTTCATGATCCCGGCAATAATCATGGCCCCGATTCCGCTGACGCTGCTGGGCATCGTCCCCGGCCACTGGATGATGGGTGCCGATTTTACCGCCACCTCAATGATCGGCTGGATTGCACTGGCCGGTATCATTGTCCGCAACTCGATTCTGCTGGTTGACTTCACCATCCACCAGGTACATCTGGGAGAGGAACTGGTCGAGGCGGTGATCATGGCTGTCAAGGCACGTACCCGCCCGATCCTGATCACCGCACTGGCTCTGGTGTTGGGTGCATCGGTCATCATTACCGACCCCATCTTTCAAGGGATGGCAATCTCCCTGCTGTTCGGTGTATTTGTATCCACGATCCTGACCCTGTTTGTCATCCCGCTCGGTTGTGTCAGCCTCGGACAGGATATCTTCATGCAAAGTAAAGAGTAGAGCCGTTACCGTCTCCTACTCACCACTGGCTCCCGCAATCCTTTTGACAATCATCAAAATAGCTGTACCCTTTTGAATAAGGTCAACCTTTCAGACAGAGCACACCGGTAAACACTCGCTGAGTGCTGCCGGACACATCTGTTCTGTCGTAATGAGTATGAGTAATCCCCGCCTTGCCTGACCTGGCAGTATCCCCTTGCTGCTTCGTGGCTGAGGCGGCTTCGAGATTAAACAGGCAGCCAGGATCGACCATGCAGTTGAGGAACAACACAAGCCGATTTGGTGTTATTTCGATTGCCATGCACTGGCTGGTAGCTGTGACTGTTTTCCTGCTGTTTGCGTTCGGCTGGTGGATGACCGGCCTGGACTACTACGATAGCTGGTACCGACTCGCTCCCTGGTGGCATAAAAGCGTCGGTGTTCTACTCTTTCTGTTGGTGACGCTCCGTCTCTGCTGGCGATTTTACAGTCCTCCACCAGCACCATTATCGAGTCATCAACCATGGGAAATAAAGCTTGCATGGGTCGTTCATCGACTGCTCTACCTTCTACTGTTGGTGACCATGTTCAGTGGCTACCTGATCTCAACAGCCGATCATCGCCCAATCTCCGTGTTTGACTGGTTTTCCATTCCATCCACCATTACCACTATTCCAGAGCAGGCAGATACTGCAGGCAGAATACACCTATACGTTGCCTCATCTCTGCTTGGATTGGCACTACTGCATGCTGCGGCTGCCTTGAAACACCACTTACTTGACCGGGACAACACACTGAACCGTATTCTGGGTCGATAATTTTTTCTTTAAACGACAGGAGAGATGTTATGGAATTACGTACTTTATCCGCCTCACTACTACTTGCCACCTCTGCAGTCTGCTCGCCCATGCTGTTGGCAGATGATTATGTGATTGATACCGAAGGCTCGCACGCCTTTATCCAGTTCCGTATTCAACACCTGGGGTATAGCTGGCTGTATGGCCGCTTCAACCAGTTCAGTGGCTCATTCAGCTACGATGAAGCTGCACCGGAGAAGGCGTCAGTAGAGGTCACCATCCAAACCGGCAGTGTCGATTCCAACCATGCAGAGCGAGACAAACATCTGCGTAGCGATGATTTTCTCGATGTTCGCAAGTACCCGGAGGCAACATTTGTCAGCACAGGATATACCCCTCGGGAGAAGGGTAAAGGCACACTCAAAGGCAATCTGACACTGCACGGTGTTACCAGGACGGTCGACATTGAAATTGAGTCGATTGGTGCCGGAAATGACCCCTGGGGGGGCTATCGCCGGGGATTCCAAGGGAGCACAACGTTTGCCTTGTCCGACTTCGGCATTACAAAGAATCTTGGCCCGAAATCCAAGAACGTGGAGATGATTCTCTCTGTTGAAGGAATCAGGAAATAGCTCTTCTACAATCCATCAGCAAGCGGTGACCACTGTGGAGGGATATCCCCTCCACACACACTCATCGTACAGCGGAGCCTGTCCCTCTTGTGTCAGTGACCATGGTCGTCACTACAACCAATCAGTGTCTCGTCTCAGTCTCAACCATGCAGTTATAACTGATCTTCAAAAATATCGACATCCGCTTCTCCTCGAAGGCCACTCAGATAACTGCGATAGTGGCTCTCCATATTGCCCTCTGTCAGGTTACGGCGTAATGCCTCCCGCTGGGGAGGATCCAAAGTCTCCAGCTCACCATCCACCACTGCAGAGAGCTCTACAAGGATATAGTCACCGTTGGCTGCCGTCACACCACCGTAAGCAGCACTACCTTCACGTTCAGGCAACTTCATCTGAAATGCGCGCGCGACCACCTCTCGCGGCATGTTTGCCGTACCGGTTCGTTTGATCATATCCTGTTCCCCCCAGTCAATACCGAGTTCAGTCGCCCCTTTCTGACTGTCTTGCTCTCCACTTTGCAATCCCTGCAACAGGCCGCTTCCCTGTTCCTGTGCCATCGTACGGGCACGCTCGGACAACACCCCCTCTACCACTTCACTGCGCACACTTTCCAACGGCTTGCGACTGGCCGCGCGATATTCGTCTACCCGCAATATCACGATATGATCATCCGCCAATTCAACCGGGTCACTGTTCTTGCCTTCATTCAGCACCAGATCAGAGAATGCAGCCTGTACCACAGTCGGCTTTTTGGTGATGCCCTTCTGGCCACCGTTGCGGCCAAACCAGTCGCTTTTTTTCAGCGTTACACCGGCTGTTTCGGCAACACCATGAAGTGAATCCGGCTCCTCATAGGCAATATTGGAGATAGTCTCGGAGAGTTCATAGTACTGTTCTTCTGCCAACCGCCTTTTCAATTCGCCCAGTAGCTCCTGATAGACCTCTTCATAGCTGCGTGTCTGAGCAGTCTGTATCTCATCCAGACGAATCAGATGATACCCAAACGGGGTACGCACTGGCTCAGAGATGCTTCCGGTCTCCATCGAGAATGCCACCTCTTCGAACTCGGACACCATGATCCCACGACCGAAGAAGCCAAGGTTTCCTCCTTCGCTGGCCGACCCGAAGTCATCGGAATGGTTTCTCGCCAACTCCTGAAAGGCTGCACCTTCAGCCAGTTTCTGCTGTACTTCCTGAAGACGGGCCTCTGCCTTCTCCTGCTCCTGGGCCGTAGCTCCCTCCGGCAGTTCAATCAGAATATGGCTTGCCCTGCGTTCCTCATCTGCAATCAGATTCTCTTTACGCTCTTCATAAAGCTTCCTGACCTCATCGTCATTCACCACCACCGCATCCATCAATTGAGCCACGGAGAGTTCGACATATTCGATGGTGAGCTGCTCGGGAATCTCATAGACGCGCCCATTGGCCTCGTAATGGGTATTGATCGCGTCCTCACTCACCTTCTGACTCGCCAGTCGCTTGCGATCCGCAGGGATGGTCAGCGTCCGCACCGCACGCTGTTGCTCCTGCAGGCGTGCCGCCTCACGAAGCTCATCCTCAGTCACATAGGCGCTGCCCAGAAATGCACGTCGAAGTTGTGACTGCATGATGTCGATACGCATACTGTTTTCAAAGAACGGTTTGCTCATTCCCTGGGATGCCAGTACCTGTTCGTAGATGGCTGGGCTGAATGCACCATCATGCTGAAAGGCATCAATCTGCTGCAGTTGACCGAAGAGGATTGCATCTCCCACCCGATAGCCATCCTCCTGAATGGCCTGAGTCAGCAACTCATTCTCCACCATTCCATCCAGTACCGCGCGGCGCATCTGCGGATTCTCCAGCAACTGTGGAGAGTAATTATCCCCCAAAATGGCCCGCATTCTCTGACGTTGCTGCTGCAGAGAATTTTCATACTCACGCATCGTGATCTCGGTCCCATTCACCTCAGCCACAACAGCACTACTGGCCCCTTCAAAATATGAGTTAACCCCCCAAAGTGCGAACGGGACAATCAACAGACCGACAATCACCCAGGCAATCCAGCTCTGCGCCTGATCATGAATTTTCTGTAGCATAGTAGGCTCTTCCCTGTAGCTCCAACGATGATCAAAATAAAAAAGGGCGTACCTGATTCAGGCACGCCCTTGCATAGTGGCGGAGCGGACGGGACTCGAACCCGCGACCCCCGGCGTGACAGGCCGGTATTCTAACCAACTGAACTACCGCTCCAAACCTGTTTTTCAAACAATTTATTTGGTGGGTGCTGCAGGGATCGAACCTGCGACCCTCGCCTTGTAAGGGCGATGCTCTCCCAGCTGAGCTAAGCACCCTATCCGTAAGGCTTGGTCTATACAACTCTGGCCCGATCAGATAGCGCGCGCAATTGTAAGAGAAAGCTATCACTATTACCAGCCGGAAACACTCTTTTTTACATTTTTTTTACAGCCAAATCTAAAAGCCGGGTTTCACATCCCGCGCTGATCTGCCCTGGCCGTAATGATATTGCGCATCCTGAGCAACTGATCCAGTACCCTGCCAATCGAGTTGGAGGTATCCAGCTCCACATTCAAGGCGATGTGGGCAATATGATTCTCCTTGTCGGTAGTGGTCTGTACCGAATCGATATTGGCCGACTCGCTGCTCAATAGCAGTGTGATATCGCGTAGCAGGCCAGCCCGGTCATAGGCCTCGATCCTCAGTGCATACTGCCGCTGTTCCAGCTCTTCTCCACTCCAGGAGACCTCGATCACCCTCTCAGGCTCCGTTTCGATCAAGTGAAGTGCATTGGGGCACTCCTGCTGATGGATCGTCACACCACGGCTGCGGGTGATGAATCCGATGATCCTGTCGGGATAGTCGGGTTTGCAGCAGTTGGCCATGTTGGTCAGCAGTTTCCCGACCCCACGAATGGTGATCTCTTCCGGTGTCTGCTCCGCCTCCCGCTCCTTGCGCGGGCGCTTGCGTGGCTGACTCTCCTTTTCAGGAGATCGCAAGTGCTCAAATGCACCTGCGATCTGTCCAGTTGTAATATCTCCCTGCCCTACAGCCGCATAAAAGCTCTCCTGGTCTTTCTGCCCGAAACGCAATACCAGCTGATCCATGCTGATGGCTGTCGCCCCGGCCCGGACCCGTTCGCGTTCAACAATGGTTCGGCCGGCTGCAACATTCTCACCAAAATCCTGGCGACGAAACCACTGCCTGACCCGATATCGTGCCCTTGATGTTCTGAGATAGCCAAGATTCGGATTCAACCAGTCACGAGTGGGACTCCCCTCCTTGACCGTCAGAATCTCGACCCGTTGTCCGGAGTGCAGTGGCTGATGTAACGGTACGATCACACCATCCACTTTCGCGCCCCGCGTTCTATGCCCCAGACCGGTATGAATCGAATAGGCAAAATCAAGCGCTGTCCCCCCTTCAGGCAGTTCGACCACCTCACCAGCAGGCGTCAACAGATAGATCTGCTCCTCTGCCATCTCATCTTGAAACTGCTCGGAGATCCCTTCCTGACCACTCAGCTCCTCTTTCCAGTCCAGCAGTTGACGCAGCCACTCGATCTTGCGTTCGAAACCAGGGTCGTATCGAGTCCCTTCCTTGTAACGCCAGTGGGATGCCACACCCAGTTCTGCCGCTTCGTGCATCTCACGGGTACGAATCTGCACCTCCAGTACTCGCCCCTCCGGACCATACACAGCGGTATGGATTGAACGGTAGTTGTTTCCCTTGGGACTGGCAATATAGTCATCAAACTCCTTGGGAATGTGGTTCCAGAGACCGTGAACAACCCCCAGTGCCGAGTAGCAATCTGCAATCGTCTCTACAAGAATGCGCACCGCATGGAGATCATAAAGCTCCTCCACACTCACCTGCTTGCGAACCATTTTCTTCCAGATGCTGTAGAGATGCTTGGTCCGCCCACTCACCTCACCCTCGATCCCGACACCCGCAAGCGCCTCCCTGATAGCCGCAACCGACTGTTGAATGTAGTGGTCCCGATCACTCCTTTTCAGCTCAACCTGTTCGGATAGCTGCATATAGGTCTCAGGATCAAGGACACGAAAGGCGATATCCTCCAGTTGCCATTTCAAGGCCCCCATGCCAAGCCGGTTGGCCAGTGGTGCCAGAACATTACGAGTCAGCAGCGCATCCTCTCTGCGCTTTTCCATATCAGAGTCACCGGGTACCCGCATTCTCTCCAGCTGCTCTGCCAGTTTGATCACCACAACGCGCACATCTCGGGCCATTGCCAACAGCATCTTGCGGAGATTCTCATGGTGGCTATCACTCTTGTTCTCATCCTCGAATGCCGCCCCATGCAGTGCACTCATCTCTGCGCTGCCCTCCACCAGTGTCATGACCACTTCAGCAAGCAACTCTTTCAGAGTATCGGGAATGGGTGACCCCGAGCGCTGCTGGTAGCTGTAGAGCATGGCGGCCGTAACCATCTCCGGATCATGTGGCGCAAACTGCTGAACGGTCTGTGCCACCACAGTGACCGATTGCAATGTGGGTCCAAGCAATGCTGCCGAAACCGCATCCGGTGAATCCTGCTGAATCCATGCCCAGACCGCCTCCATTTCCGAACTCCACTGTAACTCCATCACGATCTCTTCCCTCTGTAATTGCGCTGTTGCCGGTGACCCGAGCGGGACTCCGGTGAGACAAGCCCTCCCTTGCCTCTTCTGATCAGATGATCCATCTTGAGCGATTTCAATACCTGTCGCAGCAGTGGCCAGTTTGCCGGATCGTGATAGCGTAAAAATGCCTTGTGGGTTCTGCGACGGCGTCCACCTTTCGGTACTACCATCGTCTCGGAGTCGGAACAGATTTTTCGCAAGGGGTTCAGACCCGTGTGGTACATCGTTGTCGCCAGTGCCATCGGGGTCGGCAGATAATTCTGCACCTGATCCGGCCTGAAACGGTTACGTTTGAGCCAGAGCGCAAGCTGAACCATATCCTCATCCGTCGTGCCAGGATGCGCCGCGATGAAGTACGGAATCAGATATTGCTCCTTCCCGGCCTTGCTGGAATAACGTTCAAACAGCTCACGAAAACGGTAAAAACTTCCAATTCCCGGCTTCATCATCTTGCTGAGTGGCCCCGACTCCGTATGCTCCGGAGCAATCTTCAGATAGCCCCCAACATGATGGGTCACCAGCTCCTCGATATACTCCGGTGAACGTACCGCCAGATCATAACGAAGCCCGGATGCGACAAAGACCTTTTTGATTCCGGATAGCGCGCGCGCCTCACGATAGAGATTGATCAATGGCTGATGGCTGGTCCCAAGGTGTTTGCAGATATCGGGGTATACACAGGATAGCCGACGACAGGAGGATTCGATCTCACGACTCTTGCAACGCATCCGATACATATTTGCGGTTGGACCACCCAGATCCGAGATATGTCCGGTAAAACCGGGCTGACCCTGGATCTCCCTGATCTCCCGCAGTACCGAACCCTGAGAACGACTCTGAATCACACGTCCCTCATGCTCTGTGATCGAACAGAAGGTGCAACCGCCAAAACAGCCACGCATGATGTTGACCGAAAAGCGAATCATCTCAAAGGCAGGAATCCTCTCATTCTGATAAGCCGGATGTGGCTGTCTGCTATAGGGCAGCTCATAGACTCGATCCAGTTCATCTGTTTCCAGTGGGACTGGGGGTGGTGTAACCCACAAGGTCTGCTCTCCATGCTGCTGAATCAGCGCACGTGCATTGCCGGGGTTGGTTTCAAGGTGAAACAGCCTGGAGGCCAACGCATAGTAACGACTGTCACGCTTGGCCTGCTCGAATGAGGGGATTCGGATAACCGTCTGTGCCCGCTGATACCCCGTTGTCGAGGGCTGGCGCACCCCTTGCTGCACAAGCTCACTCAGATCCAGCAACTTCCAACCCTGCTGCTGATCGGATAGGCGTTCATCCATTGACGACCGGTTGAGTAGAAAGGCAGTACCCCGAAGATCACGAATCTGGCCGATGGCCTCACCCGCTGCAATCCGGTGGGCCACTTCAACTATTGCTCGCTCCGCATTCCCATAGATCAGAAGATCGGCCCGAGAATCAACCAGAATCGACCGGCGCACCTTGTCGGACCAGTAGTCATAGTGTGCAAAGCGACGAAGACTTGCTTCAATGCCACCGATGATGAGCGGTACATCTCCAAAGGCCTCACGACAGCGCTGGCTATAGACAATGGTGGAGCGATCGGGTCGCTTTCCCCCCTCTCCTCCTGCTGTATAGGCATCATCACTACGCAGCTTGTGATCTGCTGTATAGCGATTCACCATCGAGTCCATATTACCCGCAGTCACTCCAAAGAAGAGGTTGGGTCTGCCCAATGAGCGAAAAGGGGCTGCACTTCTCCAGTCGGGCTGAGAAAGAATACCGACACGAAACCCCTGTGCTTCCAGCAACCGACCAATCAGTGCCATGCCAAAACTGGGATGATCCACATAGGCATCCCCTGTCACCAGGATGATGTCGCAACTGTCCCAGCCGAGAGACTCCATCTCTGCACGCGACATTGGGAGGACTGGTGCAATACCAAAACGGTGCGCCCAGAATTTTCGTCTGGCAAATAGTCCGTCCATCGTGCTCCGCGCTAACGTTTCAGCTTGATGGTTACCGGGAAGGCGAATCGTACCCGATCATTGATGACGGTAGCGGGCAGTTTGTCGAATGGCTGTGCAAACTCGATCATCTTCTCGACCGCCTTGTCGAGTGTCGAATGACCTGAGCTCTCCAGAATTTCGGTCTCAACCAGATACCCTTGTCGATCAATCATGAAACCGATCACCACCTTGCCCTCGATTTTCTGCTCTTCTGCCACCGCCTTGGGGTAGAGCGTAAACTGTGTCAACGTGGTTCGCATCTTTCTGCGATATGCACCACTGATACCGGATGCACCTGCATACCGCCTCTTCCATCCCTGTGCTTGGTCTGTACCTATCCCGCCACTGCCAGGTAGCCAATCCTGTGCGGTCACCTCCGGAAGCATCTCCATCTCCCGCATGGTAAATTCGATCTGTTCCACCGTAATCTCCGCGAGGATTGTGGCCGACTGATCACTCACTTCCGGCAGATCAACCTCATGCTGCTGTGGCAGCTCACTCCCTTCCGGGAGCAGCGTCTCTTCAGCCTCCAGGCCCGGCAGAACGGGGGCCTCCGATGGCATGTCTTCCGGCTCCGGTATCAGATAGGGGGAGTCCGCCTGACTTTCAGGCTCCCCCACATCCACCTCCTCCTCAGGCAATAGCTGCGGGGCATGCATCTCCTGGGCGAGCGGCGCTTCATAAGCCACTCCGGGAATCTGTTCCGGGCTCAGCACAGGCAGATCCGGTACCCCTGGCAATCCGAGATCCTTCCCGCCCACAGGTGGTTTCACACTCTCCTCAGACTTGGGGGCAATACTGACCACTGCCGATGGAGGTACCGAATCAACCGTGGGGATCTGCGTCAACTCCAGCTCTGGAGCATCCACGGTTGTGGTGGCCAATAGCGTGTCATCCTGCCCTCCCAGCAGGTCCAGCAGATCAGCCGGAGGAGAAATTTCCGAGCCCAGCTCGGCCTGCTCAATCTCCGGTTCGGCAATCTCATCCAGAGATACCTGTGGAATATCCACCTCACCTTCTGTCTGCTCCATCTCCGGCTCAACGACCTCCTCCAGTGATACCAGCGGGATGGGATCGCTGCTTACCGATTCCGGGTCCTCCAGCACAAACTGATTGAGCAACTCGGTATCGGCCAGCATCACCGTAAAGGGCAGTGGTTTGGATTTCCGTTCGATGGGGGCGTACTCGAACAAGGTGAGATTGTAGATCACGCCTGCGTGGATCAATAGTGAAAGAACAATGGCAAAAAACCATTGATGGGGACGCATGACCATGGTCACTGTGCCGCCTCGGTAATCAATTCAACCTGCTCGACCCCGGCACTACGAATCTCTTCCAGCAACTTGACCACACTATGGGCATCGACCCGGTGGTCTGCATGGATCTCGATCGATGGAGGTTGACCATCTTCATAGTTGTCATCCAGCAGATAACGAAGCTGGAAACGGTTCTTGATCTCACGCTCACCGACCGCACGATTTCCATCCTGATCGATATAGATTGAGAGACTCATGCTCTCAACCCGTTGATCACTGGTCGACTCTGGGTGTTCTACCTCCCAGAAGCCTGGAGAGCGGACGGTTCCCGCCACCAGAAAGAAGATGATCAATAAAAAAATCACACTGACCAGCGGGGTCATATCCAGCTCGGAATGGCGTGTTCTGTGGTAGTCAAACTTCATGATTGATCAACGAACCAGACTGACTGTCTCCGCACCGCCTTCCCTGAGCCTGTCCATTACTCTGACTGTCTCCTGCAGACTCAATCCGGGGTCCGGTCGTACGATAAAACGGCTGTCGGGACGTTTGTCCAGCAGTGTCCTGGCACGGGTGGGAATCTCGGCGAGTGGTACCGGTTTCCCATTAAAATCGATACGACCGGCCTGATGCACCCGAATCAGCGCCCCGCCCTGCCAGGCATTCTTTCCCTTTCCCTGACTGGTCGGCACATCCAGTTCCATCATCCGCTGGTGGGAAAAACTGGTTGTCAACATGAAGAAGATCAACAACAGAAAAACAACATCAATCAGCGAAGTAAGGCTTAGCCAGCGCCTACGGGATTTCAGGGAGACAGGCTTAAAATGCATTCTGAAGCACCTCGATCAGTCACCGTTTCTCTGTAATCCAGCCCCTTCACTACGACCATTAGATATAACAAGCCCGGATCATGTCATTCGCAGTACCAGCTACGAGCCGTTTAACTCACCCGGCGAATCGAGCTGAGCGTTCTGGTAACAGCCTCTCCCATGTCCTGCCGTACCCGCTCCACAATCCCCTCCAGCCAGTTGACTGCCGCGAGTGCGGGAATCGCAACCACAAGCCCGAATGCTGTAGTGATCAGAGCCTCCCAAATGCCTCCGGCCAACAAGGTCACATCAACCCGAACACCCGCCTCTTCCAGTTGTTTAAAGGCCTGAATCATTCCAAGTACAGTCCCCAGCAACCCCAGCAGAGGGCTGAGATGTGCAACCGCATCCAGACCACGGATGTAGGAGGTCAGCTGTTCGAGTTGGGCATGTCCCTCACTCTCCATCTCTTCCCGGGCAATGGTACTCTCTTCCGGCGAAGTATCGTTCTGACAGAGCTGGATCGACTTCAACATCACCACTGCGACCGGGCTGTTGCGCTTCTTGGCCAATGCCCTCTCAGCGACCTCAACCTCACCACGCTCAATATTCTGAATCGTGCGCTTGATCAGGCGAGATGAGCCAAACAGCACCCCTCGAAACTGAAAGTGAAACAGCTTCAGAAGAATAATCGCCAACCCGTAAACAGAAAGTGCCAACAATATAATGGCTACCGGTCCACCTTTCTCGACCAGCAATTCAACGCTCATCTATGCAGTCTCCTATTTGAAGAGCTTGATTGAACCCTTGGCGCCGGTCTCAAGCATGCGCAGGCAGCCATCCACATCAGCATCCCCACTCTTGCACGAGATCATCTGGTTCAGCAGAATACTGCTCACCTGTTCGCAAACGGTATCCTTCATCGGCACCAGTTTGACCATCGTCTTGTTGGACAGTACCTGCTGAAAATCGGCCAGAAAGTGAGCCGTTATCACATCATCCTGATCAAATGCAAACAACTCGGCCTTGAATTCAGAGAACTCCGTACCACTCTGATTGGAGAACCGGACATAGGCTACACAGAGGTTGTCCCTTTGCTCCAGTTTATTGATCTCCATATAGAGCCGGTCCTCACTCACCACCGGTTCCGGCTGAGGGCTCTCATCACTCTGTTCTTCTGCCTGAGCTGTGGCAGCCAGAAATAGAGAGAACAACATCCATTGTACTCTTTTCAACATGATCACTCTCTTTGTTCAGTCAGTAAGCCATTCTGTACAGACTATTCATTCAGCACTGTACAGACAAAAAACGATAACAATCGCCACTTAGCGGCTGCAGTGGATTGCGAGATACTCCATATCGCTATCCTCAACTTCACCAAGCTCCCAATGACCACGCTGATTGGCATGCGTCATTGCCGCAGCAACCTGGTCTGCAGTTGATGATTGGGAAACGGTCAGCATCTGACCTGCATAGATCAGATCGGCATCTACAATCTGCTCCTTGTTGGCACATAGTAACAATGGCCATAATTCCGCATTACCATACACTTCATCCTTGGCAGAGATCACCCAGAGGCTGTCACCATCTCCAACTTCGATCTCGGAAACCTTGCTTCCCTCGGAGTCGGCAGATTCCACATTGCCGACCTCAACGGTTGCCGTCATGGGTACCTCTTCAACCACTGGCTCAGCCATCGGCGCTTCCTGTTGTTCCATCGCAACGATCTCCGGCGGCTTGGCCGGCTTTGGCAGCCCGGCCTGCTCTGCCTTCTCTACAGCAACCGCGTATTTTGAGCGAATCTCCAATGTCTCATCACACTCCGGTTGAGCGTACTCCTTATTCCAGAACCCTGTATGGATACACTCCCCGTATGGGGTTTTAACAATAGCTCCCTCGCTATCAATCAGATAGCCCTCAAAACTGCCCGCTTGCAGTGAAGTGGCCAGCATCAGGGCAGGCATCGCCAGAAGAGCCGTGTAGTCCGTTTTTTTCATCAACTATTTCCTTCTCGTTGGTCTCTATAATTCAAAAGACACGGCCATCATCCACTCCCTCCACCTGAACAGACCGCACCATATATTTGAATAGTTACAAGGCTTGAACCGATATACAAAATATTGATTCAACAACCGAACGGCGCAATGGTACTGCAGTAAATACCTTTTTTCTACGCCTTATCCGATAAAAAGACCATGTCCAGTGGTATGATTACTCGACAGACAGGACGAGCACAGTAATAACAATTCAGGGATGATCAAAATGCGTATTACCCGAACATGGCCTTTATTTGCAGCTTTATGGTGGCTGCCCACTCATGCCCAGACTGAAGCTGAACAACCGGTTCCCACGGCAACCGTAACTGATCCAAATCAGCCGCAAGAGCTGGAACCGATTCCCGATGATATCTGGAGCACAATTGCCTCCCCATTTGACCCGATCAATACCCCACCGGGGTATGCCCCTCCTGCTCCACGACAGCATATTGAGCGGGCTGCCCCCGCACGCCAGCAGATCATTCAGCAGCCACCTGTCGCACAACAACCCCGGATGATGACTCAGCCTGCCCCTGTCCAGCAGCGTCCGGTACAGCGCCAGGTCAACCGCTATCCTGCCCAACCCGTACCCCAGCCCGTTCCTTACGAACTTCCACCTCAGGAAAGAGCAGTCGCTGACTACCCTGAAGAGTATTGGAACTGCCTGCTGAATAACCTGCAGGGTGTAGGTAGTGATGTTGCAGCCAAGCTGATCACCAGAGCATGCCAGAAAAAGCATCCAAAACAGTGAGACCTTGATTACCGTGCCGCTATATCAGGCGGTCCGTTGCAATCCCCAAAAACACGGCCATACCCAACCAGTGGTTATGGATGAATGCCTTGAAGCAGGCCTCCCGCTCACGCCGAAAAATCAGTTTTTGATGGTAAAGACCAAGCCCAGCCGCCACTAGCAGACCCAAATAATAGGGTACGCCAAGCTGGTAAAGCTGCCCCACCATCACCAACAATCCCAGCATGAATAGTTGAAAAAGACCAATGATATGCCGGTCCCACTGGCCGAATAGAATTGCGGTTGAACGAATACCGACTTTCAGATCATCCTCCCGATCCACCATTGCATACATGGTGTCATAGACAACCGCCCAACTGAGTGTTGCCAGAAACAGTAGCCAAGCAGCCTCAGGTACCGAACCGGTTATTGCGGCAAACCCCATGGGTATAGCCCAGCCAAATGCGGCACCAAGAAAAAGCTGGGGAAGGTGCGTATAACGCTTCATGAAGGGATAGAGTATTGCCAGTACCACCGCACCCAACGAGAGCAGCACGGTCAGTTTATTCATCACCAGCACAAGCAGAAAGGCAACGACCAGTAGCAACAGAAACAGCGACAGTGCCTCGCGTTCACTCACCTCACCTGTAGTCAGCGGCCTCTGCGCGGTACGACGAACATGGATATCCACCTTGCGATCAGCATAATCATTGATAATACAGCCTGCCGAGCGCATCACCACAACACCGGCCAGAAACACGAACAGCACCAGTACAGGTGGAAAGCCATCTGCTGCAATCCACAACCCCCATAGCGTGGGCCAGAGTAACAACAGTATCCCGATCGGCCGATCCAGTCGCATCAAGCGAACATAGAGCTCCCATTTTTCCAGATAGATCATTGGGTCATTGTCTATTTAATTGAGTGCCTTACAGCTACCTGTCGCAGAGAGCAACAGGCAGACAACCACACTATTTTGAAAACGACTCTATAACCGAGTGCACACGATGATAGATAAACAGGCGGTTCAGATCCGGCACCACATCACATTCCGGGGATCACGGAATCCAGAGTGATACACGCGAGCCTCCATACGAATCACTACGTCCCAGCATCAACGTACCCTCCTGTTCGCCCCGCTGATGGATTTTGGCAACCTCTTGTCCTATCAGTTCATCCAGCCTTTCTGCGCCTTCCTGGATCTGATCTGCAGGTTCTTCACCTGAACCATTATCTTCAACAACAAACAGGTAACCCCCATTCGATGGCTTAGCTGTGAGGGCAATCTGGGTTGCTCCCGTATTGATGCCTCGTAACAGCGCATTGGACAGCACATTGACAACCAGACCACGATCGTAATGGGCTACCAGGCTGTAGTCACAGTTCATCACAACCTCAACACCCATCGCATCCGCCAATATTTCATGCCGCCCCAGTGCATCCTCCAGCGCATCACACAGCGGAGTGTCCATGCGGTTGAGTTTCAATGTCCCCAGATGCATACGCAACAACATCTGAAGGTCCAGCAGATCCTCATAGAGCAACCGGCTGCTCTTCTGCAGCGCCAACGGGTCATCTCCTGCCCCCATATCAATCTGCAGCAGCATGACCCCCATCTGATTCATCAGATCATGCATCTGCTTGGAAATCCTTTTCTGTATCTCCATCTCGGTCACCTCAATTTTTGGACAAACTGTTCGAACAGATCGTGTAGCTTCTTATACTTGTCATCGTGCTCTTCTTTCGGGATACGACTCAGACAGGCATCGGTACGCTCCAGCATCTCTTCACTGACGCCCTGCTTGACCATCATGCCCAATAGCGCCTGAGCAGCATTCAGGTTAATCACCCGGTTACCGTGAAGCCGCTCCGCTGCCTTGAAAAGAATATCGGCTGCAGAGACCACATCCCCTTTCTTGTAGTAGGAAACACCCTCATTGTTCAGGTTGATCACCTCTTGCCTGGCCGCATTCAGTGCCTTTTGATCCTCATCGTTCAGATCTGAATTCTCAATGACATCCTTGATCTCACTCTGAATCTCTTCATTGTTGTGGTTGTGCTGCGTCACTTCGCTCAGCAACTCTTTCACGTAGTTCTTGTTCTTGTCACGAAGCTTCGCACTCTTGGCCTGCAACGTCTGCTGCATCAAGCCCGTTGCCTGATCTGCCTCGGACTGGAGTCGAACGCTGTTCTCGTTCAACTTGTTGGCAAACTGCAGTGCAACCTCGGGATCGATCACATCCTCCCGCTTCTCGAACTGCATCATCGCATCCTTGATCATCCGGTCAACATCCGCCGGTCGCCCCAGATTCTCATAGGCACGCCCCTCTTCCAGTGAGGTTTTGATCTGGGCGGATGCATCATTGGGAAAGCTGCGCTTGGCTTTTTTAAGTATTTTCAGTGAATCCTGTGGCGTACCCTGATCAATCAGCACCTCGGAGAGACCGGTAAAGTCCGAAATATCTTGAAATAGAGAGTATGTTCCCAAACGTACTGTATTTTCGTAGGCCTTCTTGGCAACCGACAGATCTCCATTTTCCTGGGCAATCGTCGCCAACAGCTTTTGCCGCTTGAGCACCTTGGGAGATTGCTCCACCGCATCCTCCAGTATTTTCTGTGCTTCCGCGCCCTGCCCCATCTTCATCAAAGTCCGCGCACTCCAATCACGGGCGACATTCTGGGCATCATTCTCTGTCAGAACCGCCTCGAAACAGGCCAGTGCCTCCTCATACTCCTCCAGCACAAAATGGATTCTGCCTTTTCCCATCTGTGCCCAGAGCAGCGCCTGATCTTCCAGTGTTTTATTATAGATCTCCAGCGACTCCTCGAAATAACGGTTTCTCTCCAATACCTCTGCCTTGATCCGGTAGAGCTCCCAGGGATGTTCCGTCTTCTTCTCGACCAACTCATCCAGTGTCAGATCCTTTTCCGTCTTTTTGGCGATCAACTGGTCCAGGATCACCAACGCCCGCTTGAAGCTCTTGCGTCGCAGGGCATCGTCGACCGCTCTCAGCCCCTCTTTCGCCCTGACCAAACGTTCAATTCTCCCTGTCAGTACTGAGCGTGAAAAAGGTTTGGTGAGATAGTCATCCGGACGGTTCTCCACCACGCTCAACACCATCGCACGGGCAGTCTCTGCAGTGATCATGATAAAGATGGTGGAATATCCGAGAATCCCGCGTGCACGGCTCTCCTCCAAAACCTGCTGACCATCCTTTGCCTCATCTCCAAGATAGAAATCACAGAGAATGATGTCGTAATGATTTTCCGCAATCAGTTCAAGAGCGCCTTCTCCACTATCGGTATAGTCGATCTGATTGCTTGGAACCTGAGCCTCTGTGAGCAGCGTCAACAGGGATGCACGATAACTGCCGAAATCATCAACAATCAGAAAACGATAGGGTTTGAGCGGAAATTCCATATTATTATTTTTCGGTTACATCTCTCAAAAGTAGAGCAAGAATATCTTTAATTTTTCACTCTACCGAACATGAGGCAAGGCATTGGCAACAGGCGAGAAGTGTATATCACAAATCTGCCAGATGTATAAATAAGTATATGCCGAACCACTGGTGTCCCAACGTTACAGGCCAAAAACTCATTTGACTGCATAAAACACT
>CAYFOR010000035.1:0-25104 GCA_964344785.1 uncultured Piscirickettsiaceae bacterium | reverse complement strand
TCACGTTGGAATGACGGCCTCGCTTCAGGGCCATTTCATATTGGACAAGACTAAATATCACTCTCTGCAGCAATTTAAGGTACAATGCGCCCCCCATCAAAGGACCGGAAGTCCTGATTTAAATTAACAAACGTTTCAAACAGAATATACATTCAAGGAAATATGGCAAAAGAAGAGCATATTGAAATGGAAGGGACGGTAATAGAGAACCTGCCCAACACCACGTTCAAGGTTGAGTTGGAGAATGGGCACCAAGTCATCGCCCATATCTCGGGAAAGATGCGCAAGCACTACATCCGCATCCTGAAAGGAGACAAGGTTACGGTTGCCCTTACACCGTATGACCTGACAAAGGGCCGGATCGTTTTCCGGGCCAGATAGCCCGACCCTAGACCCTAGTCGAGTGCTGAGGGGAGCTTCTCCTCAGACTCATCACGGCTGCCAGACTTCTCGTAAGAGCGATACTCGAACTGCAGTCTATCATCCAGTACAGTAATCTCTACCTCTCCACCGCCAGTCAACTGCCCAAACAGCAACTCTTCCGCCATTGGCCTACGGATTTCCTCACGGATCAGCCTGGCCATCGGCCGGGCACCCATGGACTGATCATATCCCCGCTCTGCCAACCAGGTTCTGGCCTCACTATCCACCACCAGTTGTACCTGTTTCTCATACATCTGGGTCTCAAGCTCAGTGATAAACTTGTCCACAATATGGGCAATACTGGTCATATCGAGTGAATTGAACTGGATTGTGGCGTCCAGCCGGTTTCTGAATTCAGGAGTAAACTGTTTCTTTACTTCAGCCAGACCATCACTGGAATGGTCCTGTTGGGCAAAGCCGATTGAGGCGCGATTCATCTGTTCAGCCCCGACATTGGATGTCATCACCAACACCACATTGCGAAAGTCGCTGGTACGTCCATTACTATCTGTCAGTGATCCATGATCCATCACCTGCAACAGCAGATTGAAAACATCAGGGTGGGCCTTTTCGATCTCATCCAAAAGCAGTACAGCATAGGGATTCTGATTGACGGCATCCGTCAGTAACCCTCCCTGATCGAACCCAACATAGCCAGGGGGCGCACCAATCAGACGGGAGACCGTATGACGTTCCAGATACTCGGACATATCGAAACGGATCAGTTCAACGCCCAGCTGCAGTGCAAGCTGACGGGCAACCTCTGTCTTGCCCACCCCGGTCGGACCCACGAAAAGAAACGAACCGACTGGACGTTCATCACTACCAAGCCCTGAGCGAGAGAGCTTGATCGCGCTGGATAGGGTCCCAATTGCCTCATCCTGACCAAACACCACCATCTTGAGATTTCGTTCCAGTTTCTCCAGCTGTTCACGATCCGAGGTCGATACCGTACGTGCCGGAATACGGGCAATTTTGGAGACAACATCCTCTACCTCTCTGACCCCCACCATTTTGCGCCGACGCGATGGAGGAAGTAACTGATTGTAGGCCCCCGCCTCATCCATGACATCAATCGCCTTATCCGGAAGATGGCGATCTCCAATATAGCGGTCTGCCAGCTCAACGGCAGATGTCAACGCCTGACGGGTAAACTTGACCTCATGATGTTCCTCAAAACGACTCTTCAACCCCAATAGTATCTTGACCGTCTCGGATACCGATGGCTCATGGATATCAATCTTCTGGAAACGGCGAGCCAGCGCATGGTCTTTTTCAAAAATACCGCGGTACTCCTGAAAGGTAGTGGACCCAATGCAACGCAGATCCCCTGCCGCCAATTTGGGCTTGATCAGATTGGAGGCATCCATGGTCCCACCCGAGGCTGAACCGGCCCCAATGATGGTATGGATCTCATCGATAAAGAGGATCGTGTCATGCTCTCCCTCAAGCTGCTTCAACAGGCCCTTTAGCCGCTTCTCAAAGTCTCCACGGTACTTGGTTCCCGCCAGCAAGGCTCCCAAATCAAGAGAGTAGATCACACTTTCAGCGATAACTTCCGGGACCTCGCCATCAACAATCCTCCTGGCGAGCCCCTCTGCAATGGCAGTTTTACCCACACCGGCCTCTCCAACCAGCAATGGATTATTCTTACGGCGTCGACAGAGCACCTGGATGGTTCGTTCCACCTCCTTTTCCCGCCCGATCAGCGGATCAATACGACCCTGCTCCGCCATCCGATTGAGGTTGACGGCATATTTAACCAGTGGACTGTCAGAAGGTTCCCCCTGCGACTCTTCAGTCTGCGTCCCCTCTTCCTGAGTCTCGGCTTCCTCACCACCATGTGAGATGTAATTGACCACATCCAGACGAGTAACTTCCTGCTGAGTGAGATAGAACACCGCATGGGACTCTTTCTCTCCAAACAGTGCTACCAGTATGTTTTCAGCAGTCACCTCGCTCTTCCCGGAAGACTGTACCTGAAAGATTGAGCGCTGCAGCACCCGCTGAAAACCAAGGGTTGGCTGTGGATCACGATCCTCACTTGGTGCCAGCAGTGGTGTATTCTGCTCGATAAAGGTCTCCAGCTGCTGACGCAGAACCTCGATATTGGCCCCGCAACCACGCAACAGATCCGCTGAACGTGGGTTATCCAGCAGCACCAGCAGCAGGTGCTCAAGCGTAATGAACTCATGGCGCTCATCACGTGCCTGCTTCACTGCCAACCCTAGAGAAAATTCCAACTCTTTACTCAACATACCCAACCACCTTTATATACCCCAATAATGGGTATAAATAACCATAATTGCAAGCCAGTATCAGACAGCGCCAAGTCGGAGTGCACTATAACCGCTCCATTGAACAGAGCAGTGGATGTTGATGAGTACGTGCAAATTCATTCACTTGGGCCACCTTGCTCTCGGCAACCTCACGACTGTACTCGCCACAGACGCCTTTGCCTCGGGTATGGACATGAAGCATGACTTGAGTGGCCTGTTCCTGGTCCATCTGGAAAAAGCGCTGCAGAACGTCCACCACAAACTCCATTGGGGTAAAATCATCATTCAACAAGATCACCCGGTAGCGTGGTGGCTCCTGAAGCTCAGGAGGGGCCGTCTCCACCTCTTCATCCTGGTAGTGCTCCGGCCCCTCATCATGGTTTGCCAAGGTCTTTACTCCGACTCGTCCAATTTCTCCAAAATATATAGACTACAGTCAACGATTTCAAACGACACATCTCCTCTTTTTTTTATTCCGGTGATCATACTATTCAATAAACCGTACGGTGTGTTAACGCAATTTAGGGATCAAGACGGTCGCCCCACACTGGCAGACTATATTCCTATACCCAAGATCTACCCTGCTGGCCGATTGGACCGAGATAGCGAAGGGCTGCTGATTTTGACTGATGATGGCAAATTACAGGCGAAGATCAGTCACCCGCGACACAAGATGGAAAAGCGTTATTGGGCTCAGGTTGAAGGGATACCGGACCAGTCGGCCCTGACTCAACTTCGTACAGGCATCACCCTCAAGGATGGAGTGACCGCACCGGCCAAGGTATGCTCAATACCGCCTCCGGAAATCTGGCCCAGAACCCCTCCCATCCGGGTTCGCAAGACCGTACCAGACAGCTGGATTGAACTGACAATCCGCGAGGGGAAGAATCGCCAGGTCCGCCGTATGACTGCTGCTGCAGGTCACCCCACATTGAGGCTGATCCGTGTTGCAATCGGGCCGTGGCGTCTACAGAGATTGCAACCGGGTGAGTGGGTAAAGGTACAATCATCCGTATGAACCACCACACTGCAGATCGCCCACGCCTTACCGTAGCTGCCATCATTGAACAGGATGGTCGCTTTCTGATGGTTGAGGAGGTCGATCAAGGGGTACTGGTACTGAATCAACCGGCAGGGCATATGGAATTTGGTGAGACCCCGGAACAGTCGGTCATTCGGGAAACCTTGGAGGAAACAGGTTGGCACTTCAAACCGACCCACCTGCAAGGCCTGTATCAGTCAATTGATCCAGTAGCCAGACGCCATTACATACGTATTGCCTTTACCGGCCCGGTGACCCGCCACGACCCACACCGCAAGCTGGACCACGGAATCCAGCGAACCGTCTGGCTTACCTACGAGGAGATTCTGCTGGAGAAGCAGAGACTCCGCAGCCCGATGGTACTGCGCTGTATCGAAGACTACTTTCATGAAGATAACTTTCCACTGGAAATGATCCAGACCGACCTCCCCGACTATACCCCTCCGTTGGAAAATGACTGATACAGGCAAGGTAATAGTTGGCCTCTCTGGCGGGGTCGACTCAGCAGTCGCCACCCAACAGCTGCTGGATCAAGGGGCTGTGGTTGAAGCAATGTTCATGAAAAACTGGGAAGAGGACGATGACGAAGAGTACTGCAGCGCAGAAGAGGATCTGCGAGATGCCCAAAGCGTTGCTGACCAGCTCGGCATTCAGCTGCATACGGTCAACTTCTCTCACGAGTATTGGGAACGGGTCTTCAGCCACTTTTTAATAGAGTATCGCAACGGGCGCACTCCCAACCCGGACATTCTCTGTAACAGTGAAATCAAGTTTCGCGCCTTCCTTGAACAGGCGCAACGACTCGGTGCCGACATGATTGCCACCGGGCACTATGCGCGTGTACACAAGGGTGACGATGGCCTGTTTCAACTGCTCAAGGGGGCCGACAGGAACAAGGACCAATCCTATTTCCTCCATCGCCTCAACCAGCAACAGCTTGCTGCAGCCCGTTTCCCACTCGGTGACATGGAAAAACATCAGGTGCGATTGATTGCATCCAGGCTTGACTTCAAAAATGCCCATAAAAAGGACAGCACCGGCATTTGCTTTATTGGTGAGAGAAATTTCAGCCAGTTCCTCTCACGCTACCTCCCAGCCCAGCCAGGAGAGATTCAGACCGTGGACGGAAAGGTGATTGGACAGCACCGTGGCTTGATGTACCACACTCTGGGGCAACGCAAAGGACTTGGAATCGGAGGCGTTGCACACCATTCTGAAGCCCCCTGGTATGTTGTCAGAAAAGATCTGGAACAGAACACGCTGATTGTTGCACAACAGAAAGAGCATCCACTACTGATGAGCAGACAGGCTCAGTGCGAACCAATCCACTGGATCACCCAGGCACCGGAACAGTTCCCTCTCCACTGTCATGCGCAGCATCGGTATCGTCAACCTGACCAGCCCTGTACCATTATCCGCAGTGACGAGGATGGTGCGGTTGTTGAGTTCAAGTCTGCACAGCGGGCAGTCACCCCCGGACAATCACTTGTCTTTTATCTGGAAGAGCAGTGTCTTGGTGGCGCTGTGATCAACCACTCCCATTAAATACACCAACAGCACCTGCCTTCCCAGGACCTTGTCGTTCCACAGCCACCAATCGTTCCGCTTGTCCTGTAACTTCTCATATGGGATATGAAGTTTCCATTTACACTTGCACCACACCCACATCAAGATAAACTATATCCCTTGTTTCTTGAATTACGATAAGGCTCGGATTGACCTCGCGCCTCTACTACACCACCCACATCCTTCCGATGAAAAAAACACTCCAACTTCTGTTTTCCCTGCTGGTTTTCTCACCCGCTCTGCTGGCTGTAGATTCCCCTTCCGAAGAGATTCAGGTTGCACATTCTGTCGTCAAAATAAGATTGGCGCCCGGTTTATCGATTGAAGATGCAACCCAGGCCATGTTATCCAAGGCTGCAGAACTCAACCTCAAACTGGTTGGGCGCCTGCAAACCTCAAAGGAGTTGCATAAGCGTGGGATTCCTTCTCCTCATATCGAGATTTTCCAATTCTGCAATCCTGAGGATGCGGCCAGGATGGTGCGCTATGATGTCATCTATGCATCCTACATGCCTTGCAGAATTGCGCTGGTAGAAGACAGTACGGGCATCCCGTGGCTCACTACCCTGAATCTGAACATGATGATCTCCCGCAGCCAGCTCCCGGATGATATCTACCGGATTGCCGTTACCACCAACACCAAAATAATGACCATCATGACTGCTGGTGCCAATGGGGACTTTTGAGAAGTGCTTGCACTGCAACGAATTGCTCTGTCAGAGCAAGGCAATAATTGGTGAAAAAGCGGGTTTATAAATAATGAGCACCTTGAGACTATTTTCAATACCGCCATGGCGGGAAATACGCGTCGTGCGAGTGTTTCTCCGATGAAATGGCTGGGCGCACATGTCAGCACCGCCGGTGGCGTACAGAATGCACCAGAGAATGCCTACAAGATCAATGCAAAGGGATTTGCACTCTTTACCAAGAACCAACGTCAATGGAAAGCCAAGCCCCTCACCAGTGAGCAGATTGACGGCTTCCTTGAAGCAATGGAACGTTATGGCTATCAAAGCCACCAGGTGCTCCCTCACGACAGCTATCTGATCAACCTTGGACACCCGGATGAAGCTGGTAGACAGAAATCGTTGAATGCCTTCATTGATGAGATCGGGCGATGTCAGCAGCTTGGCCTTGATCGACTCAACTTCCACCCTGGCAGCCATCTCAAGAAACTCAGTGAAGAGGAGTGCCTCAACCGTATTGCAGACTCGTTGAACAGGGCACTGGATCAGACCACGGGGGTCACGGCTGTCATTGAAAACACGGCGGGTCAGGGATCAAATCTGGGGTATCGATTTGAACATCTGGCTCATATCATCGACAGAGTTGAGGACCAGTCACGCATTGGAGTCTGTATCGATACCTGTCATGCCTTTGCTGCCGGTTACGATATTCGTACCGCCGAGGACTATCAGCAGACCATGCAGACGTTCGACGAGATCGTCGGTTTCAACTACCTTCTTGGCATGCACATCAACGACTGCAAATCTGCATTCGAAAGCCGGGTAGACCGTCATCACAGCATTGGACAGGGCACAATCGGCCTGGAGGCATTCAGGCAGATCATGAACGACCCCAGAATAGACGACATTCCAATGGTTCTGGAGACCATCAACAGCGACATCTGGGCAGAGGAGATCGCACTTCTTTACGACATGGTGAATTAAACCAGCCGCCTTCCTGACTACTTGTCACAACCGAGATAACGTACCGCTAGCTGCGGACTATTTCACCAGAGAAAGCACCTCACTTGCAATCCCATCCAACGGCATCACTTTCTCCGCACCACCAGCCTTGACCGCCTCACCAGGCATGCCCCAGACCACACTGGTACGCTCATCCTGTGCCACCGTCGAGGCACCGACATCCATCATCTCCTTCATGCCCACGGCACCATCTGCCCCCATCCCGGTTAGAATGACACCCACCCCATTGGGTCCCACATTCTCTGCCATGGATCGGAACAGCACATCTACAGAAGGCTTGTGACGGTTCACCAACTCCCCATCATTCAGTCGACAAATATAACGCGCACCATCACGCTCAACCATCAGGTGTCGATCACCCGGTGCGATATAGACATGTCCGGGAATAATCTGTTGTCCATCCACCGCTTCCGATACATTCATTGCCGAAACCGTATCCATTCTCTGTGCAAAGGGTTTACTGAAGGCCGCCGGGATATGCTGCACGATGACTACACCCGGTGTTCCCGGGGGAAGCTGTTCCAGCACAACGCGAATGGCCTCAGTACCTCCAGTCGAGGCGCCAATCGCAATAATCTTGTCTGTGGTCTGAAAGTGCCGCCTTACGGTACTTTTCGAAATCACGGCATCGGTAGTAAACTTTTTAGGTACTGAGAGTGACTTTTCCTCACCCCCACCAGGCCCAGGTGCCCCCAACACATGATCCTGTCTGGCAGTCGGGGCCTTGGTAATTACCTGTTTCACGTTGGCACGAGCGACCGCCTTGATCTTGTCAATGATCTCTTCACTGTAATTGCTGAAAGTATTGGCCAGATCAACCTTGGGTTTGGTGACAAAATCAACCGCACCCGCTTCCAGTGCCTGCAGTGTAATATCGGCCCCCTTATCCGTCAGAGAGGAGACCATTAATACCGGCATGGGGTGGAGACGCATCAAGTTACGCAGAAAGGTGACGCCATCCATCTTCGGCATCTCGACATCCAGCGTAATCATATCCGGCTTGAGTTTTTTGATTTTCTCCCGCGCCAGATAGGGATCAGATGCCGTACCCACGACACTAATCCCTGGATCGCTCTCCAGGATCGAGGTCAGCAGCTTGCGAATCAGCGCTGAGTCATCAACTATCAATACCTTTATCAAGTCATGCTCTCCTAGTACTCCGAAAACATGATAATTGCGGATACAGAGCTTACCCACATTGTCCAAGACAAGGCATAACCATGCAGGTATAGCCTTCCTATATCAAGTGGTTGTAACGCAGTATTGGGCGATGTGGGTAGCTCCCTGCGAGCAGCCCAGAATATAGTCATCTGCTTCATTGTCCTCCTTTGAATTGGCTACGGCCAGTCCTGCAGTCGTCCGCTTTGCATCTGACTATATTCTGAGCTGCTGTATTCGTAATCATCATATTTTCGGAGTACCAACCCCCACACTAAAACAGCGTAATGTCACCTTCTGTCTGAACACCAGACGGATGCTCCAGATACGCCTGCTCTTCCCGCAGCGACTCCTGCTTTTCATGCAGTGAACGCAACCGTTTCACCTTCATCACACCCGAGTGAGGGAAGTAGATCACCTTTCTGGGAAAAACATCACCGATATCATGAGAAAGGATATGAAACCCCTCCGTAAATATATAATCAAACACAAACCCGATGTTGTACCAACCAATCTTTGCCATCTGGTTCAGAATCCGCCCCCCTCCGGCCACCTTGAACTCCAGATTCTCTCTCCGCCCACCATGCTTCAGCACATCGTTAATCAGATGCTCCATCGCAAAGTTTCCATAGCGTGTTGCATCAGAAATCTTGCCACTGCTGTCGTTATGGCCCTTATCGACCGGCAACATGAAATGGTTCATTCCCCCAATTCCAGACACCTTGTCTCGTACACAGGCAGCCACACATGACCCCAAGACAGTTTCAACACCATCATTCGCCTTGGTCACAAAGTATTCACCTGGCAGGATAGTACTGACATAGCTATTGAATTGCGGTTTCCAGTTCCGTCGAATTTTCTCAAACCCGGGTAACACACCACCATCGTTATTTTGTTGATTCATCATACTTTTTGATAGATGGTTTTTCCGATGAGTTTAAAGCGCTCAGAAACCTTGAATAGGGACTCGGAATGGCCAATGATCAGATGCCCATCTTCAGCCAGATAATCGGCATAACGACTGGTCAGCCTGGATTGAGTCTCTTTATTGAAATAGATCATCACGTTACGACAAAAAATGACATCAAATGGCCCTTTCATCGGCCATTCATGCATCAGATTAAGCTGCTTGAAGGTAATTAGCTGTCGCAACTGGTCAACCACCTGAACCTTTCCCTCATTCTCTCTGCTACCCTTGCGAAACCATCGTGAAAGACGTTGCTGGTCCATGCCTTCAACTCTACGGTCCTCATATACACCTGCAACCCCGTGGTTTACTACATTGAAATCGAGATCAGTGGCCAGAATCTTGACATCCCACCCGGAAGGAATATTCTCCAGAACGGTGATTGCCAGCGAATAGGGCTCTTCACCGGTAGAACAGCCGGCAGACCAGATTCGAATCCGCTTGCTCGCCTTGTTACGCTCCAGCAACCGTGGAAAATCGACATCACGCAAAAAATCAAAGTGGTGCTCTTCTCGAAAGAAAAAAGTGAGGTTTGTCGTAATGGCATTGACAAAGTGGCTGAACTCCTCCTCAACATTGGCGTCGACATAATCGAGATACTCTTTGAACTTTTTCATTCCAAAGAGCCGTAGCCGTTTAGTCAGACGGTTATATACCAGGCTTTTTTTCGCATCCGACAGATTGATCCCGGCATGCTCGCCAATAATCTTCTGTACACGACGAAAATCCGCGTCGGTATACTCAAATTCGGAAAGTGTGCTTTCAGTATTCATTCAGTGGCAGAGTTTGAGAGCCCAAACGGCTTGATGAAGCCCTTGTGTTACAGGCGTCGAATGAACTGTGATCAACCCATTGCTATATCAAGCTGGCTCATGATTCCAGCATTGATCAGGTGGTCAATATCCAGTAACACAATCATCTTCTCATTCTCTGTAGTCAGCCCAGTGACATAGTCTGAGCTGATCACCCCCCTGAAATCCGGTGCCGGGCGGATGTTATCCAACTCCACATTACAAACATCGGAAACCCCATCCACTACCACACCCACAACCTTGGTTGTCCCCCTTGCATCACTATGATCGTCATCGGAGTCAGTAATGCGCACATGCAGAACGATTACAACCGTCAACTCGTCATAACGCACCTCCTCCAACTGAAATCGAAGACGCAGATCAATGACCGGAACAATCGCTCCACGCAGGTTAATGACACCTTTGACATAGTCAGGCGTATTGGGAATGACTGTGGGTACTTCCCACCCTTTTATCTCCTGAACACGAAGAATATCAAACCCATACTCCTCACCCCCCAATACAAAAGTCAGGTGCTGGCGGACCTCTTTTTCCTCTTCTACAAGAACCGTTTCATCTGCCCCTGCAGCCACCTCACTCCCCTTTGCTTGATTCCGCAAATTTGCAGCAGATTCTGTTTGCATTGACAACCTCCCCTATTTGATATGTATTAGGAAGACTAAGCCTTCTTAGGCATAGTTGTCAATATGATGCTGCTCTGGATTCGATGTCGGAGCATCTTCTGAAACTTCCCCTTCCGGCTTACGCGGTTTACGCCTTTTTTGACGCTTCTTTTCCTGGTCTGACTCCGTCTCGTCAACCCTGTGAGATCGTGGAATCAACGTTGATGGATCCACGCCACTCTTTTTGGGAGGGGTTGGTTTGGGAGGGATTCTGGATGAGATAATATCGATCATATTGCCTCCTCATGCAGCCGCACCCCACGAAACAGTGTCTACAATTCGGCTCATGTCCAGCAGCGTGATCGGAAGCCCATCCCGATGAATAATATGGTGCGCATATTGTGTGAGTTTTCCACCATCAATCGTCGGCAGCGGTTCACGCCCCTCCATATCCAGTGAAACCACCTCGGAAACATCATCCACCAGCAGCCCAACACGCTCGTCCCTGCCCAGGTTGACCACAACAACACGGGTGTACCGAGCATCCGGCTTGCGTACCAAACCAAACTCCATTGCGGTATCGACAATGGTTAACAGAATGCCGCGAAGGTTGATCACGCCACTGACGAATGCAGGAGCGCCCGGTACTTTGGTGATTTCAGGAATGTAAATCACCTCCTGAATCTTCAATACCTCAATCGCATAAATCTCACCATTGATCGTGAAGGTAATAAAGCGATCATCTTTTACCTGCTCAATCATGCGGCCAGTCCCTCCTCGATAAAGGCGGTATAATCCATTCCAATATTCTTGCTGACCATACCGGCCACATCCAGAATCATTGCAACACGGCCATCACCGGTAATGGTCGCACCGGAGTAGCCAGGCATCCCGCGCAGCAAGGTACCCAGTGGCTTGATCACCACCTCCTCCTGGCCAATCACCTGATCGACCACCAGTGCCAGCGCATGCCCGGCAAGCTCAATCACCAGCACACGTTGATCCAGTGACTTGGTTCGACCACCACCCAACAGTTCAGATGCATAAATCAATGGATAAGTGCGGTCACGTAACCGAACCACTTCTCGTCCACCTACACTTCCAACCTCCACCGAGTGCCACTCAAACAGCTCGATGATACCCGGCAGGGGGATTGCATAGTTCTGGTCTCCAATATAGACCATCAATGTCGGCAGAATGGCCAATGTCAGTGGGACCTGAATGGAGATGGTTGTCCCCACACCAATCTGTGAATCAATCTCGATCTGCCCGTTAAGCTGACTGATATGGGTTTTAACCACATCCATGCCCACGCCACGACCAGAAACATCCGAGATCTCCTTCTTGGTCGAAAAGCCGGGTTCAAAAATCAGATTGTACAGTGCTCGATTCGGCAGCTGGCTTGCCGTTTCCTGATCCATCATCCCACGCTCAACTGCAAGCCTGCGGATCACATCAGGGTTCATTCCCGCTCCGTCATCCTGAATCGTCAGCAGGATATGATCTCCCTCCTGTTCAGCGGCGAGAACGACCGTACCTTCTGCCGGTTTGCCCGCAGCCTTACGAATATCCGGCGTCTCGATACCGTGATCTACCGCATTTCGAATCAGGTGGATCAATGGGTCAGCCAACTCCTCTACTAGGTTCTTGTCGACCTCGGTCTCTTCACCAACCAGCACCAGCTTCACCTTCCGGTCCAGCTTGCGTGCAAGATCCCGTACTACGCGTGGGAAACGGCTGAACACCTTGCGTACAGGCTGCATACGCAGGCGCATAACCACCTCCTGTATATCTGTAGTCAGCAGATTCAAGTCGGATATCGCACGATCCACCACCTCCGAATTGATGCTCTGCTTGAGATTTTCAAAACGGTTACGAATCAGCACCAGCTCACCCACCATATTCATCACATCATCCAGCCGTCGGGTATCTACCCGAACACTCGACTCTGTCTGCTGCTGACTGCCTTTTGCCTTTTGCTGGCCGCTTTTCGCCTTCTGTTGATCACCCGAGCCTGTTTTTTCTGCACGCTTCGCCTCAACCTTTTTTGGTTTGGAGGCACTTTTTACTGGTACAACAGCAGGTTCTGATTTCTCAACAGCCCCACTCGTTACTACTGGTGCAGCAGACACCGGGGCTTTATGCTCATCAAGCTTGTCCAGCAACTGCTCAAACTCATCCTCGGTAATATCCTCATCCGGATTACCCGGGATCAACAGCTCATTGGTTACACCAGATGCCACCGCCTGTATCGATACCGCCGGCTCTCCCTTGTCCGTATCCAGCTGATCAAGCAGCGCCTCAAACTCATCGTCGGTAATGTCATCATCACTATTTGCCAAATCAGTGATATCAACCCCATCACTCTTGGCACTTACAGTCTCATTTTTTACCGCTTCTTTTACCTCTTCAATCGGTTTCTCTTCAACTACCGACTGGGAAGGTTCCTCACCAGACTCACTTCCACCCTCCACAGGATTCAAAATGGCTTCAAGCTGCTTAAGAATATTATCCGGCGCATCATGAGGCATCTCACCAGACTGAAGCGTGTCAAACATCGCATTCAGTTCGTCAACAGCGGCCAGGATGGGGTCCATCACAGGCTCTGTCAACACAAGGCGGCCATCCCGTATCAGGCCAAAAATATCCTCGGAGCGATGACAGAGCTGCACGACCGGCGTAATCTCCAGAAAACCGGCGCCCCCTTTAATCGTGTGAAACCCTCTGAATACAGCATTGAGCGTCTCTGGATCATCCGGATTACTTTCCAACTCGACCAACTGCTCGTTGAGCGCTTCCAACAGCTCGCCAGCCTCCTGCAGGAAGTCTTGAAAAATATCGCTGTTTGGATCAAAAGCCATCGTCTTCTATTTCCAGTAATTTAAAATCCAAGGCTGGATAGCAGATCATCCACCTCATCCTGGCTGGTTACATATTCCGTATTGCTCACTACTCCCGGAACTGCCGGTCCCAACCGCTCCTGTTCTTTTTCATCATCACCTTGAGAAGAGAGACGAATCAACTCAACAAGACTGTCCTCTACCGTGCCCATCACATCCACTACCCGGTGAATGATCTGACCGCTGAGGTCCTGGAAGCCCTGAGCCATCATCACCTCGTTGAGACGCTCATGAATTCTCTCCGAGTTGACTGCTGCGATGGACATGAATTCGGTAATCTCATCACTGAGTTCCCGGAATTGCTGCACATCCATCTCCCGATTACGAAAACGGTCCCAGCCTTCAGCTATCTTATCGGCGCCGTCCACTATTTCCTTAGCCAACGGGGTACTGTGCTCGACGGCTGCCAGGCTATCGTTTGCCGCCTTCTCCATCAGCTCGATCACATGGTGCAGCCGGGTTCTGATATTGCTGATCTCTGCCCCGGTGACCCCAGAGTCCCCCAGTTCCGTCTTGAACTGACTGACCGTTGTGTGCAATTCACGCGTCAGCTTGCCGACCTGTTGAAAGATCAGACTATCCTGCTGCGCCATCACCTGTTCCACAATCCCATTGGCAACGCTATTTTCTCCACGCTCCAATGCAGCAACCAGCTGTTGCGCATCCTCAAGTGAGATCAGTGACTGTGGTTGCTCCATACTGTTCATTCCTGATAGTTTTTTGAGCAGGCTCTCTATGCTGTCTGTTTAATACGCGCAAAGATTTTGTCAATCTTTTCATTCAAGGTTCCGGCAGTGAATGGCTTGACCACATAGCCGTTGATACCCGCCTGGGCCGCCTCCACAATCTGGGATTTTTTTGCTTCTGCCGTCACCATCAATATCGGAGTATGCTTCAGGTTGGGGTCCGCACGCACTGCCTTGACCAGCTCAAGCCCGGTCATTCCCGGCATATTCCAGTCCGTTACCAGAAAATCAATCTCCCCGGTCTTGAGGATCGGAAGCGCTGTCTTGCCATCATCCGCCTCATCCAGATTACGATACCCCAACTCTCCAAGCAGATTCTTGATAATCCTCCGCATGGTCGCGAAATCATCAACGACCAGAATTCTCATGTTCTTGTCCATCATGCTATACCCAATCCTTCATTCTTGCCCTCAGGCGCATCATCGCCTGACCATGTATCTGCGAAACCCTCGATTCGCTTACCCCAATCACCTCACCAATCTCACGCAGATTGAGATCTTCCTGATAGTAAAGTGCCATCATCATCTTCTCCCTGTCCGGCAGACGACCAATTTCTTTGGCCAGGGCATCCCGAAAACCATCATCGGAAAGCATCTCTAGAGGGCCAAACCGCTCATCTTCAATATTGCTGCCCCCCGGTGTCTCCTCCTCAAGCAGATCTATTGAATAGAAACAGGCCATATTGGAGTCCTGGATAATCTGATTGTACTCATCAATCGAGATTCCCATTTCATCCGCAACCTCTTTATCACTGGTACCTCGCCCCTCCTGTTCCAGTCGATTGATCACCTCCATCATTTCACGTGATTTACGGTGAACGGAACGTGGCGTCCAGTCGCCACGACGCAACTCGTCCAGCATGGCACCACGAATACGGATCGATGCATAAGTGGTAAATTGCGCCCCCTGCGAGGCATCGTACTTGTTCAGCGCCTCAAGCAGGCCGATCATGCCCGCCTGAAACAGATCATCAATCTGAACAGAAGAGGGCAGGCGTGCGGACAGATGGTGGGCCAATCGCTTGACCAACGGCAGATGCTCTTCAAGCTTCTGTTCAATACTTCCCCCCTGTACTGATGCGTATGCCGCATGTCCCTTCACGCCGTCCTACCCCACTTCACTCTGCAACAGTCTCTCCACAAAGAACTCCAGATACCCCCCGGCACGGCTTGGAAGCGGCCAGCGCTCAACGCCACCCGCGATCTTGCGAAAGGCCTGGGATGAAGGGCTGTTCGGTTCCAGCTCACAAACCGCATTCTGCTTCTGAACAGCCCGTCGTAACGCCTTGTCGTAAGGTATGGTTCCCAAGTAGTCGAGTGTAACATCAAGAAAACGTTCAGCAACCAGAGAAAGTTTCTTGAATAGAATTCTACCATGCGCCTCACTCTCCACCATGTTGGAGAGGATATGGAAACGTTCCACCTTGTAATCTCTACCCAGCACCTTGATCATCGCGTAGGCATCGGTAATGGAAGAGG
The DNA here is from genome assembly GCA_964344785.1 of uncultured Piscirickettsiaceae bacterium. GTDB lineage: Bacteria > Pseudomonadota > Gammaproteobacteria > Thiopontia. Next base: position 9,422 of record CAYFOR010000035.1, on the reverse strand, counting down.
GCTCATCACAAACCACAACAATCACTTCATTGGCGGCCCGGCTAAAGCTGACGACGCTGTCAGAGATGCCTGCTGCGACATCCACCAGCATGATATCCACCGGAAACTGCAGATCACCAAAGGCACGGATCAACCCCGCATTCTCCACCGGCGTCAACTCGGCCATTCTCTTGACACCCGAGGTCGCCGGGATCACCTGCATTCCAGCCGGCCCCACCATCAGAATCTCGTCCAGTGTCTTCTCTCCACTCAATACGTGAGAGATATTGAACTTCGAATGGAGCCCCAGCATCACATCGACATTGGCCAATCCCAGATCGGCATCCATCAACACCACGTTGTGTCCCTTGCGCGAAAGAGAGACCGCCAGATTGACCGAAACATTGGTTTTCCCAACACCGCCCTTACCACTGGTCACTGCAATCACCTTGACCGGCCTCTGCTGTCTACCCATTGTTCTGATTCCTTCCGCTTGGTTTACCATGGCCTACACCTACACTATACAACGGCCTTCAGAGAAGGTCGATTGTGTAATCCCCCCTGAAGTAGGGTCATTGACTCTTTTTTGGCACTGCTCTGGGTGACCAGAAGATCCACCAGATCTCGTCCCCGTGCCACCTGAAGATCTTCGGGAACCCGCTGACCATCTCCAAGATAGAGCAGAGGTAGCCCATGGCGCAACAGTACGCTAAATGCGGCTCCCAGCTCGCCTCCTTCATCCAGCTTGGAGAGAACCACCCCCTTCAGATCAATCCGATTGAAAACCTCAACCGCCTCATTCAGCGCACGTTCCTGAGTGGTCGCCGAGACGACAAGATAGGGATCAATCTCAACCTCTCCTGTGCGCAGTATGGCCAACTGTTCCAGTAACTGCATATCACGCTGACCAAGTCCGGCAGTGTCCACAATGACCAGATCACGGTCACTGAGTGCCTGCAACGTCTGGTGCAGTTCATTAATCTCGTTAACCGCATAGACCGGAACCCCTATCAGTGAGCCAAAGGCACGAAGCTGCTCCTGTGCCCCAATACGGAAAGAGTCTGTGGTCACCAGCGCAACCCGACTGGTGCCATTGCGAAGCGCGTAGCGGGCCGCCAACTTGGCTGCCGTCGTGGTTTTACCAACACCGGTCGGACCGATCAAGGCAACCACTCCGCCTTGTTGCAAAATCTTGTCCTCCCCCATCGGCAGCTGCTGCTCCAGCCAACTCAGTGCCTGCTGCCAATGGGTATTGGGCGCACTATCTCTAACCGCCAGCCAGATCCGCTCACAGATATCCTTACTGATCCCCATCTCTTCCAAGCGTTCACTCAACCACGCCTGCTGCGGATCACCCATTTTCGGAGAGACGCTTTTTACCAATGACAGATGCTGCTCCATCATGGAGCGCATCTCCTGCATCTCCCGACGCATATCCTGCATCTCTGAAGCGCCGGAAGCGGTCATCGGTACCGGTGCATCCGTGGTTGCGGGCTGGTGAGCATGATCCATCACCGGGCGTTGCTTGAAGCTGGAGTGATGTGTCGCTGCTGCTGCGGAAGGAGTCTTCTTCTCTTGCTGCTCTCCGGTCATCTCGGGGTCCACCGCAGCAACCACCTCAACACCACCATCCACCTGCCGTTGAGACAGAATCACTGCTGAACTGCCTTGCTCCCGCCGCACCTGCTTCAGCGCAAGCGACATTGAAGGAGCAAAAAAACGACGCATCTTCATTATTCCGTCACCCTCTCAACCCGGCCACTGCAGTCATCTTCATGATTATTGCGCCCCCACATTCGCCACCATGCGAATGGAACGATCATCTGGAACCTCGGTATAGGAGAGCACCACCATATCCGGAAGCGCATGACGGAACATCCGTGCCAACAGACGACGGATAGAAGGCGCAACCAGCAACACTGCCGGTTGTCCCTGCATCTCCTGTTGTTGTACCGCTTCCATTAGTGATTGATTCATCCTTTCTGCTAATCCCGGTTCCAGTGCGGAACCGCCAGTTCCGTCACCCTGAACCGACTGATGCAACATCTGTTCCAGGTTTGGATCCAGTGTAATTACCGGCAGTTCACCAGCAATACCTGCAAGTTCCTGCACGATCGCCCGTCCTAAGGCGTTTCTTACGGCCATCGTCAAGGTGTCGACATCTTGACCCTTGGGCGCATACTCCGCCAAAGTTTCAGCAATGGTACGCATATCGCGGATAGAGACCCCCTCTTCCAGCAAATTCTGCAACACCTTGAGCACCACCACCCATTCGACCGTCTTGGGCACCAGATCCTCAACCAGTTTGGGTGCCCGCTCACCCAGACGCTCCAGCAACTCCTTGACCTCGTCCACTCCAAGCAGTTCACTGGCATGGATGCGAACCACCTCGCTGAGATGGGTTGCAACCACGGTACTGGCATCGACCACGGTGTACCCCATGGACTGCGCGTGCTCTTGGTGGTCACTATCGATCCAGACTGCCTCCATATTGAAGGTGGGATCTCTGGTCTTTGCCCCCTCCAGCTCCCCGAAAACCTGTCCGGGATTGATTGCAAGGTAATGGTCAGGTTGCAGTTCCCCCTCTCCAACCGGCACCCCCATCAACAGTATCTGATAGGCATTGGGAGTAAGGTCGAGGTTATCCTTGATATGGACCGCATGAACCAGAAAACCAAGCTCCTTCGAAAGCTTGCGCCGCACCCCCTTGATACGATCAATCAACTCACCACCCTGGTTGGTATCCACCAACGGTATCAGCCGGTAACCGACCTCCAGGGTCAACGGATCTACGGTCTCCACATCTTCCCAGGTCACATCACGCTCACGAGGCACCTCCACCTCTTCCTGTGTCTGCGCCATCTCCATCTCGGTGGCGATGGCCGCCTCTTCGACCTTGCGACGGTTGAGCCACCAACCCGCGCCTCCAACGGCTGAGGCGAGTGTCAGAAATGCAAGATTGGGCATTCCGGGTATGACGCCCAGAAAACCAAGAATTCCAGCCGAAACAAAGAGTGTTTGTGGTCTGCCCAACTGGCTGGATACCTGCGTACCCAGGTCGATCGAGTCAGAGACCCGGGTCACCACGATTGCTGTGGCCGTTGACAATACCAGTGCTGGAATCTGTGCAACCAGTCCATCGCCCACTGTCAGGCGAATATAGTTCTCAGCCGCCTCGGCTGCAGTCAGATCGTGCTGCCCCACCCCGATCGCAAAACCGCCAACAACATTGATGAACAGGATCAGAATACCCGCAACGGCATCACCACGCACAAACTTGCTGGCACCATCCATCGAACCGTAAAAATCGGCCTCTGCAGCGACATCCTCACGCCGTTGCCGCGCCTGCTCCTGATCGATAATGCCGGCATTCAGATCGGCATCGATCGCCATCTGCTTTCCAGGCATTGCATCCAACGTAAAGCGGGCACTCACCTCGGAAACACGCCCTGCACCCTTTGTGATCACCACAAAATTGATAATCACCAGAATCATGAAGACCACAAGACCAACCGCAAAATTACCTCCAATGACGAAGGTACCAAAGGCTTCAATTACATGACCGGCTGCTGCCCCTCCCGCATGCCCCTCCATCAGAATGACTCGGGTGGAGGCGACATTCAACGCCAGCCGCATCAAGGTCGATACCAGAATAACCGTTGGAAAGGATGAAAACTCCAGTGGTCGCATCGCATAAACTGCCGTCATCAGGATGATCAGTGAGAGGGCGATATTGAAGGTAAAGAAGACATCCAGCGCCATGGGTGCCAGCGGTACCACCAGCATCGCCATGATCATCACCAGCAGTACCGGTGCTCCCAACCCCTGCTGTGCCATCTTCTTGATCAGGTCAAAGTTCATTGCGCTATTTTACTGTATCAGACCAGGGGTTCTGTACTACCATGATCCACAACCTCCGGATTTCCATCGGAGTCCAGGCGGTACTCATCTGGAATCGGCAGATCATCCAGAACCTTGTCCTCATCACCAACATGCTGGTCAACCTGATAGACATAGGCCAACAGCTGCGCAATCGACATGTAAAGCCCCTGTGGAATCTCCTCGCCAACCTCTGCAGAGAAGAACAGCGCACGCGCCAGTGGGGGCGCCGAAACCATCATCACCTCATGCTTCTGGGCCACCATCCGAATCTGGGTTGCAATCAAGTCTGCCCCCTTGGCTACCACTCTTGGCGCTCCCATCTTATCCTGGTCATACTTCAAGGCCACTGCAAAGTGAGTCGGGTTGGTAACCACTACATCGGCTTCGGGCACCTCCTGCATCATCCGCCCCATCGCCGCCTCCTGCTGACGCCGTCGGATCTGTGCTTTCACCTCGGGACTACCCATCGCCTGTTTCTGCTCTTCCTTGACCTCTTGAAACGTCATCTTCATCTGCTGGTTGTGAGACCAGAGCTGAAACGGCACATCGATGGCCACAATAGCGATCAATACGAAGGCCAGAACCAGATAGAACCAGGCAATGGTTTCGATGGCGTGGAGGATCGCCTGGTTGATCGGCTCTTCACCCAGACCAAGGAATATATCCAACTGACTCCAGAGCAACCCGACTGCCACCGTCATCACCAGTACAAACTTGCCGATTGACTTGAGCAGCTCAACCAGCGTCTTCAACGAGACCATACGGGCGATCCCTGAAATGGGATTGAGTTTGCTGATCTTGAAGGCCATCGCTTCAGTACTGAAAGTCCAGCCGCCCATCAGTGTCGGCGAGGCAATGGCAGCAACCAGCATCACTGCAATAAACGGAATCATCAACAACATGCCATCCATGAACAGCTCGACCATCAGGCCCAGCATTGCATCCGTATCGTAGAAGAAGTGACGTCCCGGCTGCAACCCCTTGGCCAAATTGGCCATCACCCGCCGTCCCAACTCTTCTCCCAGTGTCAAAAAGGAGACCGCTGCCATCACCAGCATAATGAAGGTGTTGAGCTCTCTGGAGCGAGGAATCTGACCTTTGTCTCGCGCCTCCTGGAGACGCTTGTCGGTCGGTTCTTCCGTCTTCTCGGTACCGTCCTGATTCTCGGCCATATCCTACCCCTTCACCCTCCAATCAGCCGAAAACCGGCCACCGTGGAGAAGGCACTCTCCATCAACTCGGTCAAACGACCATAGAGCGAAGGAAACGAAACCATCACCAGCCAGAAGCCCACCATGATTGAAACCGGGAATCCGACTGCAAAGATATTGAGCTGCGGTGCCGCCCGGGTCACAACACCAAACGAAACATTAATCAGCAACAGTGTCACCACAATGGGTAACGCAATCTTCAACCCCCAGACAAACATCATCTTTCCCCAGAGCACAATGGACCAGATACTATTTGGAGAGAGACCGCTATTCGAAACCGGCATCTGGATAAAGCTCTCACGCATGGTATCGATAATCATCAGATGGCCATTGACCGAGACAAAGATCAGTGTCGCCATCAGCACATACAGCTGGGCCAGTACCGGTACCTGTACACCGTTATTGGGGTCTACTGCCATTGCAAACCCGAGCCCCATTGAAACACCCATGGTCTGCGCCGCCACGGTAAAGGCGGCAAAGATCATATGCAGCAGAAAACCCATGGCAAGGCCGATGATCAACTGATTGGCAATTTCAATCATGCCTGCCAAGGTAAAGGGGTCCATCAAGGGCATTGGCGGCAACGTCGGTGCAATCACTAGGGTAAGCACCACGGTCGCCAATAGTCGAATTCGAACCGGAACCGTACGTGTTGAGAAGACCGGCGCAATCACCAGCATTCCGGTAATACGAAAGAAGGGCCAGAGATAATAGGCAAGCCACCCGTTGAGTTGCTCGACTGTGATTGTCATTCAGGGGCCTGCTGAATCTTTGCCATCAAGAGTAGCCCGCAATCTCCAACAGCTACTAACCGATCAGAAATGGGATGTTCTGGTAGAGACGGCGCATGAAATCTATCATCGTCCTCAGCATCCAGTGCCCCGCAGCCATTAACACCACCATGATCACCACCAGTTTGGGGATAAAGCTGAGTGTCATTTCATTGATCTGAGTCGCTGCCTGAAACACTCCGATCAACAATCCGATGGCAAGTGAAGAGATCAGCAGCGGCGCCGCCAGTAACGCTGCAACTTCCATCGCCTGTTGTCCAACTGTAATCACCGTCTCCGGGGTCATTTTTTCCTCCTAACGAACCAGAAAGCTCGATGCCAATGTTCCCAACACCAGCGTCCATCCATCCACCAAAACAAACAGCATGATCTTGAAAGGGAGTGAAATAATCATGGGTGAGAGCATCATCATACCCATCGACATCAGCAGGCTGGCCACCACAATATCGATGATCAGAAACGGTATAAAAATCAGAAACCCGATCTGGAAGGCCGTTTTCAACTCACTGGTCATATACGAGGGTAGCAGGACGGAAAACGGCACATCATTCTCATCCTCGAAAGCCTCGACACCCGACATCTCTCCAAAGAATGCAAGATCATCCTCCCGTACCTGTTGCATCATGAAGTTTCTAAACGGTACCGACGCCCGTTGGAGCGCGGTCTGCATGGTGATCTCATCCTCGATCAGTGGCTCAACGGCCTCGTTATACGCCTGCCCAAAGATGGGAGCCATGATGAAGAAGGTCATGAACATCGCCAGCCCAACAAGAATCTGGTTGCTCGGGCTCTGCATGGTTCCCATTGCCTGACGGAGCAGTGCCAATACAATCACGATTCTCAGGAAAGAGGTCATGGTCATGAAGGCACCGGGAAGCAGTGTCAACAGCGTCATCAGGATCAGAACCTGAAGACTGAGCGTATAGGTTCCTCCATCCTCACTCAGTGTGACTGCAGGGATACCAGCCGCCATGAGTGCAGTAGGCGCCAGAAACAGCGATATGAGCAGGAAAAACCTGACTACTGGAACACTATGGATCATCTTGCGGTTTCTGGTTTTTCAACATCTTCTGTAGTGCTTCTGCAAAATTTGGTGAGTCTGCACCATTATACTCATCCCCCAGGTCCAGTGGCTCCGGAAACACATACAGAGTACGAATTCCTGTTGCGGAGATCCCGATCAGCAGATGGGTTCCACCGGCATCAACCAGCAGAATCCGGTCTCGTCCCCCCAGTGAGAGCCCACCAATCGCGCGCAACTGACCGCCCAGTGCAGAACCAAAACGGCCACTGCGACGCATGATCCAGGCGATCGCAATGATCAGCAAAACCACCAGCAACAGGCTGAAGAAAGTCTGAAACAGTTGCCCCAGCCCCAACGGCTGACTAACCAACTCAACACTTTGCGGACTATTCTCCAACGATCACTCCCGAAACTGTTTCCAGCAAAACTGCACCCCGACTATCGCACTATCTATACTTATTCAAACCGCACAGATGAAGTTTACATCCGTACCTGCTCCATTGAAAATCAGGATGCGGACTCTGATGCAACAGGTGATGGATGCTGGCCTATGACCCTACTTCCTAACTCTTGATCTTTCGGATGCGCTCTTCAGGCGTCACCACATCCAACACACGAATTCCAAATTTTTCATTGACCACTACCACCTCACCATGGGCAATCAGGGTGCCGTTCGCCTTGATATCGAGTGTTTCCCCTGCCAGCCGGTCCAACTCGACAACCGACCCTTGCGTAAGCTGCAGCAGGTTGCGGATGGTAATCATCGTCGTACCAACCTCCATGGACAAGGTAACCGGAACATCAAGGACCACGTCCAGGCTGATCTCATCCCCATCCCCACCTCCTCCGGTAAAGTCCTCCATCGCAGCAGGGCTGAAACCATCTTCCGAGGCAGACTGTTCAGCCAAAGCATCCCCCCAGTCATCCGCGACCAGGTCATTGACATCATCCAGATTCTCTTCTTCACTCATGGTCCAATCCTATTGCTAAAATCTCTTTATATTGTTATGTCACTTACGCATCTCTAAAAGTGCACTTTTTCAGCGATTGCTGCGGCCCTCCATACAGTGCTCTCTTGCATTCACAGAAAAATCACTATAGTTAGAAGTGCCTTTATGAATCCTCAGCCTGCAGTGTGGCAGCCAACTCCTCCATCTCCTGCCGTTTCTTCTTGTGCTGAATTTTCAACACCAGTTCGGGTACCTCAACACCTTCCGTGACCCGTATCGCCTTACAGCCATCATGTGTGCCTAATTGCCCTCGCACGACCGGCACATCCTCGACTCTCAACAGTACACTTTCAGGCAGCTCTATCGGAATGATGTCTCCCTCCTCCATATTGACCACATCACTCACTTTCATACTGACCTCTGTTAGATCACACTGTAACTCGACTTTTATCGACTCCACCTCATGGTGCAGCGCTTGTAACCAGCGATCATCGAGGTCGCCCTCTGTCTGGGTACCCGACTCCAGCTTTTCACGGACCGGGTCAAGCATCGAGTATGGAATCACCATGTGAACTTCACCGCCGACCCCCTCCAGATCGACACTCATCTCCATCACCACGACAGGATCAGTCGGCCCGACAATATTGGCAAACTGTGGATTGACCTCATGACCGGTCACTTCAAATTCAACATCCGCGATCATCGACCAGGCAGGCGTCATATCCTTGAAGAATCGCTCAAGCATGATATTGATGACCCGATTCTCCACCACAGTAAACTCTCGCCCCTCAATGCGGAAGGCGAATTTTCCCAACCCGCCAAAGTAGTAGTCAACTGCAGAAAAGACCAGCTTGGGGTCGTAGGTGACCAATGCTGTCCCCCTGAATGGATGTATCTTCACCAGATTGAGGCTGGTAGGCAGAAACAGATTACGCAGATACTCGCTGAATTTGACCACATTGATTCCAACCACTCCGATTTCGACCGTCTTGCGCAACAGGTTGAAAAGGGTAATACGGTGATTCCTGGCAAAGCGTTCTGCAATCATTTCCAGAGTCGGCATACGACCACGGATGATTCGCTCCTGGGTGGTGAAGTCAAACGGAGAGACATCTCCCTCCAACTCCATTCCCATACCAGTTTCGGTCTCGACATCTCCGCCATCCATGCCCATCAATAGGGCATCTACTTCGGCTTGTGATAACAGGTCATCCATCTGATAATTATTGCCTAAATCTTGTACGAGTTTTTTGACGCGCTGATACCGTCATCCGGTAGCGTCAATAATATGATGATTGCAGCACCATATTTGAGCGTGAGCAATTTATATACCACTACTTTTATTGTAACGAATTATCCAATGACGAATAACCCACACAGGCGCGAGCGGCCTACTGACTGAGTGGCACAGACTACGACAGCTACTATTTGTAACGATCGATGATGGATTTTAAGCATGCCACAGCTTGAAAAGGTCTCTACTCCTGTATCAGAGACCACTGCATAACGATACACGCCCCGCAGAAGACATCAGAAGTCAGACCACTCACTATCACCAGCAGTTGGTGCCACTCTTGGAGGTGCG
>CAYFOR010000034.1:0-25260 GCA_964344785.1 uncultured Piscirickettsiaceae bacterium | reverse complement strand
CGTCATCAATAACCAATTGAATTTATTCGATTAAACGTTGGGACACCAGTGACCCTGATTGATGGTATCTCCTTTCAGACCAATCTGCTGGCCTTGAATGCAGCGGTCGAAGCAGCCCGTGCGGGTGATCAGGGCCGGGGCTTTGCGGTGGTGGCGGGTGAGGTTCGTACACTGGCGCAGCGCTCGGCTGAAGCGGCCAAGGATATTACGCAGTTAATCGGGGACAGTGCAGAGCGGGTCAAGGAGGGGAGTGAACTGGTCAGCAGAAGCGGTGAAGCACTGCAGTCGATTCAACAGTCGGTCAAGAAGGTGAATGACATCGTTAATGAGATCGCAACCGCGAGTCAGGAGCAGTCGGCCGGAGTGGACCAGGTGAATCAGTCCATTTCACAATTGGAGGGTGTCAACCAGCAAAATAGCGCACTGGTGGAAGAGGCGGCGGCCGCCAGCCAGGAGATGGACGAACGGGCACGGTCACTGGAAAAGCTGGTTGACCAATTCCGCCTGCAACAGGATGGAGTGGAGGATAGAGTGATGTCACCCGTTCCACAGCCCGAACAGGGAATGGCTAAGGCTGATGCTGTTGAAGTGCCCGAGAAGCCGGAACCGGTTCGTGTGGCTGCTGCGGTCCGGCAACAACCACAGGTGGTGTCCCAATCATCACCCCGTTCCGGCCAAGCTGTTGCGAATGGACAGGAGTGGGAGGACTTCTAGGACGTATTCCACACCTTGGCAGATGCAGTTACATACTGAGTGACCGATACTGGAGCTGGCCCCAAAGGTTTTGCAAGGAAGCGGCGAACTGGTTGGAATACTGTTCGAGCAGGTCAACCTTGGGAGTATAGTCAATGATGTTTTCGACATTGAGCCTTTCTGACAGTTGTAGAGCAGACTCGAATCCGTCGATCAGCCCCAGTGTCCTGGCCTCCTGACCGATCCAGATCAGTCCGTTGAACAGATTCTGTTCACTGTTCAGACGCTCTCCCCGCCCGCTTTTGACCCGGTCGATAAAGATGTTGTGGGTAGTTGCCAATACATGATCTTTCAGAAACTGTTCATTTTCCAGGTTTCGGGGCGAGAATGGGTCGAGCAGTGCCTTGTACTCTCCTGCAGTCAATTCCCGCTGCTCCACACCCAGCTTCTCCATTGCGTCGACAAAGCCGAAGCCGCCCAGCCGTACACCGATCGAGCCGATCAGTGAAACCTCGGTAGCATGGATCTCATCGGCTGCCGAGGCGATGTAGTAACAGGCGGATGCACAGAGTTCATCAATGGTGACCAGAATCTTCTTTTCGGGGTACTCCTCTTTCACTGTGCGCAAGGTCTGCCAGAGTCGCTCTGCCTGTGCCGGGGTGCCTCCTGGAGAGTTGAGCTGCAGCAACAGGTGTTTGACGCGCGGCTCCTTGACCGCCTCGCGGATCGCTGGACCCAGCAACTCCGCGCTGTTCATGGTTTCGCTGCTGATTTCGCCCTTGAGTTTGATGGCGGCAATCCTCTCTCCCTGGTCGATCTCATCAATGAAACCGGCAGCACCTAATACCAGTAGTATCAGATAGCTGATCAACAGTAGATAGAGTACGTTCTTGAACCATCGACCACGCCGGATTTCGCGTTTTAGTTCGTCGACAGCCTGCTCAAGTTCCAGATTCTGATAGAAGCTCATCGATCACTTTTTCCAATGAGTGGATAGCGGAAGGGTTTGTTGCTGAAGGCATTGGCGAGGGCCAGCACTCCCAGCAGAACAAAGGAGGAGTGGACCAGGGTGAAGTAGATAATGGCATAGACCCAGGTGTTGGCGGTGTCAGTGCCACCGATCCAGAGAATCAGCAGGGTAGAGAAGAGCAGTACCCCGGCCCAGGTCGAGGCATTCAGGGCCTCGTACAGATGGATATTTCCCAGTGGTTGATCTTCCCGACTACGATTGCGTTGGTAGAGCCAGACCAGCAGCAGGTAGGCCAGGCCAGGTAGCAGTAACAGGTTGACCAGATATAGCAGGCAGGCCCATAGCGCCAGCCGCCGGTCATCCGAACTATAGGTGATTGCAGCCTCATCCTGTTGGGCATCCTGTTCCACATGTTCCATTGTTTTATGACTCCATGTCATGGGTTTGTAGTGGCGGGTGTCCTCCCCGCTGTCGAAACCAGTTCAAGCCGTTAAGTATACCGGGTTGACGGATGAACCACTGCTCCAGCCGATATTTCCCCGGGAAGTGGCTCACCATGACTCCCAATAGCAGAGTCAGCAGCCCCTGGCCGGGGAGGAACAGCATCAGAAAACCGGCGATGATCAGCAGCAGTCCCAGCAGGTTGCGCAGCAGCTGAAAGGAGAGGTGGAGCAGCGGGTAGCCATGCAATGGGGAGATCTGCGGTTCTCTCTGGTGGTCAAAGTAGTCACTGGGGATCTGCCCGACCAGCCATGGGAGTGCTGCGATAGAGAGGGCCAGCATCGCCGCAGAACCGATACTGACCCAGATCAATAGCTGTTCGTTGGCACTGAACCAGCTGTTCAGTGCCTGCCAGCTCTCCATCAGAGCGTGGCGAGAACCTTGCGGGCCGCCTGTATGGTCGCTTCGATATCTGCCGTGGTGTGTGTGGCAGAGACAAATCCAGCTTCAAAGGCGGAGGGGGCCAGGTAGACACCCTCTGCGAGCATGGCATGGAAGAAGCGGTTGAAGCGCTCACCATCGCAAGCGGTAACCTGGGCAAAGTTCTCGATCTTCTCCTCATCGGTAAAGAAAAGGCCGAACATACCGCCGATACGGTTGCAGCTCATTGGAATATTGTGTTCCCTGGCGGCTTCCAGAATGCCATCAGTCAGCTGTGCGACCTTCTGTTCAAGGTCATCGAAAAATCCTTCTGCAGAGATCAGCTCCAGGGTCTTGAGGCCGGCGGCCATTGCCAGCGGGTTGCCGGAGAGGGTGCCTGCCTGATAGACCGGACCGAGAGGAGCGAGCTGTTCCATGATCTCACGTTTTCCACCGAAGGCGCCGACCGGCATGCCACCACCAATCACCTTGCCCAGGGTGGTGAGGTCGGGGGTAATCCCCAGCTTGCCTTGGGCACCACCCAGGCTGACGCGGAATCCGGTCATCACCTCATCGAGAATCAGCACCGCACCGGACTGGTCGCACACCTCGCGCAATGTTTCGAGGAACCCTTCCACCGGAGGGACACAGTTCATGTTACCGGCGACCGGCTCAACGATGATGCAGGCAATCTCTTCGCCGATTTTCGAGAAGACCTCGCGAACCTGGGCACTGTCGTTGTAGTTCAGCGTGAGTGTGTGTTCGGCCAGCGAGGCAGGGACGCCAGGTGATGTAGGAACGCCGAGCGTCAGTGCCCCGGAGCCAGCCTTGACCAGCAGAGAGTCGGCATGGCCATGGTAACAGCCCTCGAATTTCACAATCTTGTCACGTCCGGTATAGCCACGGGCCAGACGGATCGCGCTCATGGTGGCTTCGGTACCGGAACTGACCATCCGCACCAGTTCGATCGAGGGTACCAGTGCCTTCACCTTCTCGGCCATGGTGGTCTCGATTTCGGTGGGCGCACCGAAGCTGAGACCGCTGGCAGCACTCTCCTGTACCGTCTTCACCACCTCCGGGTGTACGTGGCCCAGAATCATCGGACCCCAGGAGCCAACATAGTCGATATAGCGGTTGCCGTCCTCATCATAGGTGTAGGCTCCCTCTGCTCGCTGGATATAGATCGGGTCTCCGCCTACACCACGGAAGGCGCGTACCGGTGAGTTGACGCCACCCGGGATATGTTGCTGGGCAGACTGGAAAAGATCGTGTGAACGGCTCATCAATGGCTCCTCATTCCTTTTTATGGGGCGCTTGCGCCCTGGTCAAATAGTACTGCAATCTCCGTTGCAGACTGTTGTATGTTCTTGCTCCCCAATACTGCATGAATCACCGCAAGCAGATCGGCACCGGCATCGATCAGTGTGCCGCCATTGCTGTCATCGATGCCGCCAATGGCACAGACCGGCAGATTCAATTCGGCCTTGGCTTCGGTCAGTAGTGCAGGAGAGGCGTGGACCGCATCCGGTTTGCTGCGGGAGGGGAAAAAACGGCCAAAGGCGATATAGCTGGCCCCCTGTGCCGCAGCATTGCGGGCGTGGTCGAGCGAATTGTAGCAGGAGGCACCGATGATTGCTTGCCCACCCAGCCGGTTACGGGCCTGTTCGATGCTGTCATCTTCACTGCCGAGGTGTACCCCGTCGGCACCGCTCTCCATTGCCACCTCTATGCTGTCATTGACGATGACCGGTACCCCGAGCGGGTGGCAGAGTGTAATCAGATCTCGAACCTCCCACAACTGCTGCATCCGGTCGGCCTCCTTGTTGCGATACTGCACCAGACGAACCCCCCCCTGCAGTGCAGCGGCAACTGCAGGGATCAGGCCGGAGTCGGCGGTGAGATCCGGGTCGGTCAACAGATAGAGTCCGGCAAGTGGCTGTTTGAGGTGGGTGCTATTCATTATTGGCAGCGGTACAGACGGTTGGGAAAGTGTTGGCCGGAGGCGGGTGCAGTCGCATAGGTCAGTGTGTTGTGGGTATAGTCGAGTGCCTGTTGCACGGCATCGGTTAGTGGTGTGTCATGGGCAATCAGAGTGGCACAGGCGGCAGCCAGGGTGCAGCCGGAGCCGTGATAGTGGTGTTCGAGGCGGCTGTTTTCAAAGCCCACAGCAGTGCCATTAGACGAATAGAGTCGATGGGTGACTCGATCCCCAGGCTCTTCAGGCAAGGGATCATCACTGCCGGTGATCAGCAGATGGTTGCAGCCCATCTCAAGCAGTGTCAACGCACGTGACTGTAGTGAACCTCCTTGCGGTTGCAGTCGTTTCAATTCGCCTCGGTTGGGGGTAACCAGAGTGGTATGCGGTAGCAGGTGGTTACGAATTGCTGTGACCAAATCTTCGTTGGCCAGTGAACCGCCGCCACCACCGGCCAGTACCGGATCAAGGATCACCGGAACCGAAGCGTGCTGTTGCAACAGCCTTCCGATCATCTCTGCAGTAGCTGCTGTTGCAACCATACCGACCTTGATCGCCTTGACAGGGAAGTCGGCCAGCACCAGCTTCGCTTGCTGCTGCAGCAGTGCCGGGGAAAGTGGTTCAAAGCCACTGACTTGCCGACTATCCTGCAGGGTGATGGCGGTGGGGATGGTGAGCGCATGCCCCCCAAGGGCGCCAATGGCTTCGATATCGGCCTGGATACCGGCCCCACCTGTGGGATCATGGCCTCCAAAGACCAACACAGCCGGTTTCACGAACGCGCTCCGAACAGGTCGGTACCGACACGGACAATGGTTGCCCCCTCGGCAATGGCAGCTTCCAGATCGGATGACATCCCCATCGACAGGGTATCCAGCGACAGTCCCTGTCGGTTGAGTTGCTCCAGTGCCTCACGCAGTTGGTGGAAGGGGACACGCTGCTCTGTCTCACTGCTGCTGCGGGCGGGCAGGGTCATCAGCCCCCGCAGGTGGATATGGGGAAGCTGGGCCACTTTGTTGGCCAACTCCGGTAGCGCCTCAAAATCGACACCGGATTTGCTTGTCTCGCCACTGCTGTTGACCTGAATGCAGAGATTCAGTGCTCCCAGCTCTTCGGGGCGCTGCTCGGAGAGGCGGTGGGCAATCTTCAGTCGGTCCACGCTGTGGACCCAGTCAAACTGGGTGGCGATCGGGCGGGTCTTGTTGGATTGAATCGGGCCGATAAAGTGCCAGGTCAGATCGGGATGCCGTATCTGATCCAGCTTTTCCTGGGCATCCTGCAGATAGCTCTCGCCAAAATGGCGCTGACCTGCTGCATAGGCCTGTTCCACCATCAAGGCTGGCTTGGTCTTGCTGACGGCAAGTAGCTGAATGGACTCCGGGTCACGCTGGAAACGTTCGGCAGCCTGCCGGATACGCCGCTGAACCTGCTGCAGTTGTGTTGCGATCTCCATCCGCAGAGTATACTCGATCGCTATGGTGTATCGATCTCCCCACGAAGCCCTGCAGAGCGTCTTCGGCTTTCAACAGTTCCGTCCACATCAGCAGGAGATCATTGAGGATATTCTGCAGAAGCGCGACACCTTTGTGCTGATGCCGACCGGTGGCGGGAAGTCACTCTGCTACCAGATTCCGGCGTTGCTCATGGAAGGTGTCACCATCGTGGTCTCCCCACTGATTGCACTGATGAAGGATCAGGTCGATGCACTGTTGGGTAATGGGGTACGCGCTGCCTGCTATAACTCATCGGTTCGGGAGGGAGAGGCACGTGAAATTCTGGCCAGACTGCATAACGGTGAGCTGGATCTACTCTATGTTGCCCCGGAGCGGTTGATGTCGGAACGTTTTCTGCAACGACTGGATGAGCTTGAGATCGCACTGTTTGCGGTCGATGAGGCCCACTGCGTCTCACAGTGGGGGCATGATTTCCGCCCGGAGTATGTACAGCTTGGTGAGCTTCGGCAACGTTTTTCCGGAATACCGCTGGTGGCACTGACCGCCACTGCCGACCCGCAGACACGTCGGGATATCATCCAGCGGCTGCAGCTGAGTAGCCCGGCCGTCCATATTGGAGGGTTTGATCGTCCCAATATCCACTATGGCGCACTGGAGAAGAGGAAGCCTTTTGAGCAACTTAAACGGTTTCTGGGGCGCTTTTCCGGAGAGCGGGGAATTGTCTATGCATTGAGCCGCAAGCGTGTGGAGGAGCTGGCGGAACAGTTGCGGTTGGCCGGGTTCTCGGCGCTGCCCTACCATGCGGGGTTGCCACAGCGACAGCGTGAAGAGGCGCATGAAAAGTTCATGCGGGATGAGATCGATCTGGTGGTGGCGACCGTCGCTTTCGGTATGGGGATCGACAAGCCCGATATCCGCTTTGTGGTGCATTATGATCTGCCGAAGAATATCGAGGGGTACTATCAGGAGACCGGTCGGGCCGGACGGGACGGGCTCCCGGCTGAGGCACTGCTGCTGTTTGGTGCCCAGGACATGGTGATGGCAAGGCGGCTGGTCGAGAACAGTGAGAATGAGGAGCAGAGGCGTATCGAGCAGCACAAACTCAACAGCATGATCGCCTTTGCCGAGGCGCTCACCTGCCGGAGAAGGGTGCTGCTCCACTACTTTGGTGAAGAACTGTCAGATGATTGCGGCAACTGCGATATCTGCTCCGATCCGCCGGATTGCTATGATGCAACCGAGGATGCGCAGAAGGCACTCTCCTGCGTCTACCGGGTGGGACAGCGTTTTGGAATACGTCATGTGATCGAGGTGTTGCGCGGGATGGATAACGAGCGCATTCGTCGTCTGCGGCATGATCAGTTGAGCACCTATGGCATCGGCAGGGAGCGCAGTGATGCCGAGTGGTCCAGTCTGCTGCGGCAACTGATCCACCGCGGCTATCTGACTCAGGATATTGCCAACTACTCTGTGCTGCAGTTGACTGAACAGGCTCGACCCCTATTGAGAGGGGAGACCCGTCTGGAGCTGGCCAAACCACGTCTGAAAGAGGCCGGTGCGAAGCGCAGAAAGCGTACTGTCGATGCCACCGTGGAAGGGCGGGACGAGCTGCTGTTTGAACTGTTGCGGGGGCTGCGCAAGGAGTTGGCTGAAACAGAAGGAATCGCACCCTATATGGTTTTCGGGGATGCCACATTGACCCAGATGGCGATCCATCGGCCGACAGATCGGGTGGCGTTTCTTCAGATCAATGGAGTGGGTGAAAAAAAGCTGGAACGCTATGGCCCCCATTTTCTACAGGAGATCAATGATTATCTGTCAGCCGGTGGGTATGGATGAATATTGTATGGCTTTCCCATATTCTGTGGTATCAGGAAGGTGCTGAACATTAATTACATTTGATGTGGTTCATTTTTCGTGGATTCGGCCTACGATCATAGATGAATGGACATGAATCGTATTGATCGAAGCGAACCCTTCAATGAGCCCCATTAAGGGGGGCTGCTTCAACTGAACATGGAGGATAGAGAGATGAGCCAACATCAACTGCCTGACCTGCCATACAGCAAGGACGCCCTGGAGCCCCATATCTCTGCAGAGACACTGGAGTTCCATTATGGAAAGCACCATGCAACCTATGTGAATAAGCTCAATGGACTGATTCCCGGTACAGAGTTCGAGTCCGCACCACTCGAAGAGATGATCGTGAAATCATCTGGGGGGATTTTCAATAATGCGGCCCAGGTCTGGAACCATACCTTTTATTGGAACTGTTTCGCTCCAGATGGTGGTGGAGAGCCGACAGGCGATCTTCTGGGTGGGATTGAAGCGGCCTATGGTGACTTTGATACCTTCAAACAGGCGTTCACTGATGCTGCAGTCAACAATTTCGGTTCGGGATGGACCTGGCTGGTCAGAAACAGTGCAGGCGGTCTTGAGATCGTCAATACCAGTAATGCCGGCAATCCGCTTACGGATGGACTGTTACCGTTGCTGACCTGCGATGTCTGGGAGCACGCCTACTACGTGGACTACCGCAATGCCCGCCCCAAATACCTTGAGGCATTCTGGAGTCTAGTGAACTGGGAGTTTGTTGCAGCCAATCTTGCTGACTGAGATTTGTTTCAGAGCCTCTTGTCCTTCTCTGGCAGAGGATGGGAGGTCGGTTGGTTTACTGGTGCAGCTCTGCTGAAGGTTCCAGTTGCCCAGTGAGGCGGAGTGCTAAAGCCCAGCTACTGCCCTCGCATCAAACACCGGACCATCCACACAGACCCTTTTCATCGCAGGACCCTGATCAGTTTCGATCTGTACCACGCAGCCCGCACAGCCACCCACACCACACGCCATATACTCTTCCAGTGAGACCTGACAGGGGAGGTTGTACTCCTCTGCCAGTCGGGCAACGACCTGCAGCATCGGGTGGGGACCGCAACTGAAGATCTCGACCTGCTGCAGCGTGTCCGGGTCGAGTGCATCCAGCCAGCAGCGTGCGAGGTCGGTAACATAGCCCTGATGGCAACCGGGATACCCCTGCAGGCTTGCCAGACGGCAGGGGATACCCCAGTCCTCCAGCAGCGGCATGGTGGCAATGACACCATCCGGTATGCCGGGCAGTATCATCTGGGAAGGGGGAGCGGTGAAAGGGAAGGGAACCTCGGAGCCGAGAATGGCGAATGGTTTGTATTCCTTCTGGCTACGCAATGCCTGGGCAATGAAGATCATCGGTGGCATGCCGACGCCGCCACCGATCAGCAGTGGGCGACTCCGTTCCGGGTGGAGTTCGAAAGGCTTGCCGATGGGGCCGATCAGGCTGAGTTCGTCGTCCACCTCCTTCGTACTCAATGCGGTGGTACCGGAGCCGATCTGTTTGTAGAGCAGTTCGATGGTCTGTTGCTGTGGATCGGTGCGCATGATGGAGATCGGGCGACGAAGGGTGAACTGTTCGCCACAGTCGACATGAACAAAGCTGCCTGGCAGGGCATTTGCAGCGATCTCCGGTGAATGCAGCGTTAAGATATGCTGATCTCCATCCAAATGGAGGTGCTTAAGGATGGTGCTCTGTTCTAGGTGGATCGTATTGCGATGATTCATTGTCGTTGGTAGACCAGTTGTCCATTGAAAAGGGTGTGGGTGACCTGGCCCTGCATCTCCCAGTTGATAAAGGGGCTGTTCTTGCCTGCACTTTGCATCTGTTCAGGGGTGACCCGCCACCACGCTTCGGGATCGAAGATAGTGATGTTGCCAAGCGTGCCGGGGGAGAGGGTGCCGGCATCAATGCGCAGGATCTCGGCAGGTCGGTGGGTGATAGTGGCAATTGCGTCGGAGAGTGCCAAGCCATGATCTCTGACCAGGCGCAGGGTCAAGGGTAACAGGGTCTCCAGTGTGCTGATACCCGGTTCGGTCTCTTCAAACGGGGCCGCTTTGGCATCCTCATCATGGGGCTGGTGGTCAGAGCAGATGACCTGGATGGAGCCATCGAGTAACCCATTGATCAGTCCGAGTCGATCCCGTTCGGTGCGCAGTGGTGGATGAAGATGGCAGAGGCTGTTGAAGTTACTGATATCCATCTCGGTCAGATAGAGTTGATGGGCCGCCACGTCGCAACTGACAGCAACCCCGTCCTGTTGGGCCTGGGCCACCATACGCAGTGCGTTGCGACTACTCAGCCCACAGAAGTGAGCGCGTACACCGGTGGCCTCAATCAATACCAGATCACGGGCTACCCCGGCGCTCTCGGCGGTATCGGGGATACCGGGTAGCCCCAGACGGGTGCTGATGCTTCCTTCATGAGCGCAGCCGTTGTTGCAGAGCCATGGGTCTTCCGGGTGGAGCAGTACGGTCAGGTCATGGGTGGCGGCATACTCCATTGCACGGCGCATCACCAGTGAGTTCCCAATCGGTTGTAGTGCGTTGGAGACTGAATTGCAGCCGCTCTGCTTCAGGGCACCCATGTTGCTGAGGTGTTCACTGTCGAGCCCCCGGGTCAGTGCACCGATCGGGATCACCTCGGCATAGCCGGGGATCTCTGCCTTGTGCCGAACCAGTTCAACCACGGCAGGGCTGTCGATTGCTGGTGTGGTGTCGGGTGGAACCGCCAGTGTGGTGATGCCGCTGGCGGCCGCCGCACGGGTCTCGCTGAGGATGCTCCCCTTGTGTCGCTGACCGGGCTCGCGCAGCCGGGCACGTAGATCAACCAGACCAGGACAGACAATTCGGTCGGAGGCGTCAATTTCCAGATCGGCCTCAAAATCATCGCGATAGGGCTGAATCAGTCCAGCCGAAATCTGCAGGGTGGTCACCTCATCGCGCTGGTTGGCCGGGTCGATGATACGGCCGTTGTGAATCGCAATATTCATTACTCGGCCTCCGCTGTGCTGCGCTGCATCGCCATTGCCAGAACGGCCATGCGGACGGCAATCCCGTTGGTGACCTGCTGCAGAATCACTGAGTGTTTACTGTCGGCAACCGTGCTGTCGATCTCAATCCCCCGGTTCATCGGCCCTGGATGCATCACGATCACATCCTCTGCGGCCCGTTTCAGGCGCTGTTCGGTCAGTCCGTAGTAGTGAAAGTATTCTCCCTTGCTGGGGAGCAGTGCACCGTTCATGCGTTCATTCTGCAGTCGCAGCATGATGATCACATCCACCCCTTCCAACCCGGCTGACATGTTGTTGCTGAAGTGGACGCCCAGATCGCCGACATGGCTTGGGCAGAGGGTATTGGGGGCGACCACCCGGACTTCCGGGCAGCCGAGCATGTTGAGTGCATGGATCTGTGAGCGGGCCACTCTGGAGTGCATGATGTCGCCAATGATGGCCACCCGCAGCCGGGTGAAATCCTGCTTGTGCTTGCGGATGGTGAACATGTCGAGCATCGCCTGTGTGGGGTGTGCATGGCGTCCATCCCCGGCATTGATCACGCTGACCGAGTCATCAACATGCTCCGCGATGTAGTGGGCGGCACCACTGGCGCTATGGCGTACCACGAACATGTCGATCTGCATGGCGATCAGGTTCTGCAGGGTATCGAGCAGGGTCTCTCCCTTGGCAGTGGCTGAGGCATTGATGTTGATATTGAGTACATCGGCAGAGAGCCGCTTCTCTGCCAGGTCGAAGGTGGTACGGGTACGGGTGCTGGGTTCGAAGAAGAGGTTGGCGATGGTTTTGCCGCGCAGCAGCGGTACCTTCTTGGCGGCCTGGTTACCGACACTGACAAAGCGCTCTGCAGTGTCCAGAATCTCCGTCAGCAGGTTGCGATTGAGCCCCTCAATGGAGAGAAAGTGGCGTAACCGGCCGTTACTGTCGAGCTGGATGTTCCTTCCCATGGGTTCAGCGTTCGAGCAGTGTCAGTTGAAGTGGGTCGGGACCTGAGAGCTTGATCTGCTGGCCCGGTTCCAGTGTGACACGAGTGCCGGTGACATCGGCCCGGATGGGGAGTTCCCGTGCATCCCGGTCTACCAGTACCGCCAGGGTGACGCGTGCAGGTCGGCCGTAGTCGAAGATCTCGTTAAGTCCGGCGCGGATGGTGCGGCCGGTGTAGAGCACATCATCGACCAGAATGATCGATTCACCATCCACTTCGAAGGGCAGATTGGAGGGGGCGACCTGCGGGTGGAGGCCGATCCGGGTAAAGTCATCCCGGTAGAAGGAGATGTTGAGTTCCCCCAGCGGTTGGCGGTTGTTGAGCTGCTGATGGAGCTGCTGTGCTATCCAGGTCCCACCGGTATGGATACCGACGATATAGGCCTGATCAATGGCATCGCCCAGTCGGCTCCGAAGTTGTGCTGCCATCTCTGCAATCAGGGTATCGATTGAGAGTGTTTCCACTGTATTGCTATCCATTACCGCTCCCGTTGAACCAGCTTTGAAGAATCCGGCTGGCTGCCACTGCGTCCACATCCCGCTCTTCGATTGGGCGACGTCTGCCCTTGTGGGAGCGAATTATAGACTCCGCCTCAATGGAGGTCAGCCTCTCATCGATCTCATAGACAGGAAGATCGAATCGTCCACGTAGCTGGTTGCAGAAACGACGAGCACGCTGGGTCATCTCCTGTTCGGTTCCATCTTCCTGTAGCGGGATGCCGACGACCGCTGCATCGATGGACCATTCATGGACCAGTGACTCGATCTGCTGCCAATCTGCCTGGCGATTTTTCCGGGAGATGGTCTTCAGTGGGCGTGCACAGCCGGTCAGCTCCTGTCCGATGGCGACACCGATACGATGGGTTCCGAGGTCGAATCCAATCAGGGTCCGTTCTCCGCTTTCAGGCATGGCCCGCTTCGGTGGTGAGCGCAGTGATATCAATGCCGAGCTGATCGGCCGATTTTTTCCACAGCAGCGCATCATCGGTATCAAAGACCAGTTCGGGGGTGGCCGGCACGCTAAGCCAGCTATTCTCGGAAAATTCACGCTCCAGTTGGCCTTCACCCCAACCGGCATAGCCGAGGGTGATGATCTGCTTTTCCGGGCCATTGCCGTTGGCAATGGCGAAGAGGATATCCCGTGAGGCGGTGATTCCAATGTCCGGGCTCACCTCCAGAGTAGACTCCCACTCCCCGATTGGGGAGTGAATCACAAAGCCGCGCTCCGGCTGAACCGGGCCACCGGTATGGAGCATCTGATGGGGATCGAGCGGAACCTTGATTGCGATGTCCATATGTTCGAAGAGATCATGGATCGGCAGAGCGGTGGGGCGGTTGAGCACAAAACCCATCGCCCCCTCTTCGTTGTGTTCGCAGATCAGCGAGACGGTGTGATCGAAGTTGGCATCCTGAAGTGATGGCATCGCAATCAGCAGGTGATTACTGAGATAGTTCTCTTTTACATCGATCTTGCGGCTCATAATGCTCTATCTTAGGTGATTTCTGTCAAATAATATACCAGCCTGCTGGTCTTTTCGTCCGCCTTCTGCGTTGTGCCGACAGTTACATGGAGCAACTATGCACCTTCCGGAACGCCTTGAAGGAGAACGAAAATCCGGCATATTCTGGTTTATTGTTTTCCGGCAATCACCTGAGCACTACTTTTTTAATACTGGGGGGTTCCTTGAGGAATTGGATGCGCTGTCTCATCCCTTCGCTGATGTGATAAGTGCCGGTGTCATCGATCAGCAACAGTGCCTTGATGCCCATCTGCCGGGCGATCTGTGTACGCTCCTCTGCGTTGGCGACCAGCAGGGCGGTAGCGGCCGCATCGGCTGTGGTGGCACTGGGGTGAATGACTGTAACCGAGCGGACACCACTGGCAGGCCAGCCACTTCTGGGGTCGATGATGTGGTGGTAGCGTTTCCCCTGGTAGAGGAACATCCGTTCGTAGTCCCCCGAGGTGAAGATCGATTCATCCTGTTGGGGATGTAGCGAGGCGATCGGCTCTCCACCATCGGGGGCACGGATACCGATATTCCAGTGGCGCCCCCCTCTGGAGCCAATGGCGCGCAGATCGCCACCGGTGTTGACAATGGCATGCTCAATGCCGAGCTGTTTGAGCTGCTCAACCGCACGATCGACAGCATAGCCCTTGGCGATCCCACCGAGGTCGATCCTGACCATGGGGTTGCCGCTGCGGATGGTGCCATTGGGAAGGTCGAGATCATCCATGGTTGGATTGCTTTGCAGCAGTTGATCGATTTTCTCCTGTGGAGGGGGTGGTCCGTTCCATGTTTCACCATGAAAGCCCCACAGGGCGACCAATCTGCCAATGGCCGGATTGAACAGACCGTTGCTTTGTCGGGAGAGGGTGGCGGTCTGTTGCAGTAATGTGATTGCCTCTTCAGGGAGTGTCGTCTCTTTGCCATCGGAGATGTTCTGGTTGATTTCAGCCAGTAGTCCTCCCTTTTTCCAAGCGTGCCAAGTGTCGTGCATGGCGGCGAAATCTTCACGAATCAGGCGGCTTGCCTCCCGGTTTTGTTGCTCGCTGCCGCCCCATATCGAGATGGAGACGACTGTGCCGAAGGCCAGGAATTGATCCTGGTAGAGGCTTGGCGGGCGTTCACAGCCACCAATTGCAATGGCAATCAGGACAATGATGACCTGTTGCAGCGGTGTTGGGGGACGGTGACGGGGGCCGGGTAGCCGACCTCTGTCAAGACGGTTCACAGTCTCAATTTGTTTTCAATGCTGTCCATCAGCTGTCCAGCGATGTTGAGACCATAAAGTTGGTCGAGTTCACGAATACAGGTCGGGCTGGTGATGTTGATCTCGGTCAGATAGCTGCCGATCACATCCAATCCGACAAACAGCAGCCCCTTGTCGCGCAGGGTGGGGGCAACCCGCTCGATGATCTCGTGGTCGCGTTCACTGAGTTCAACCCCTTCACCCCGGCCACCGGCAGCCAGGTTACCGCGATGCTCTCCCTCACCGGGAATTCTCGCCAGCGCGTAGGGAACCGGCTGACCATCAATTAGCAGGATACGTTTATCACCCTCACTGATCTCAGGGATATAGCGTTGTACCATTGCATAGTGCTGACCATGCCCGGTGATGGTCTCGATGATCACCCCGCGGTTGGGATCATCACGGTGGAGACGGAAGATGGAGGTCCCTCCCATGGCATCGAGTGGTTTGAGGATGATTTCGTCGTGGAGTTGCAGAAATTCACGGATCTGATCGTGGTTTCGGGTCACCATCATCGGTGGGGTGAGATCGGGAAACCAAGCCGTGGCGAGTTTCTCGTTATAGTCCCGGAGTGACTGTGGACGGTTCACAATCATTGCACCATCGGCCTCGGCCAGCTCCAGCAGATAGGTTGCATAGAGGTATTCCCGATCAAAAGGGGGGTCCTTGCGCATCAGGATGACATCGAATTCACTCAATACCTGTGTTTGCTGCTCACCCAGTCGGTACCACTGTGCGAGGTCATCCATCACCTCCAGGCGATGGGTATTGGCCTGCACCTCGCTCTGCTGCAGAAAAAGATCATCCATTTCGATGTAATGGAGTGACCAACCACGGCTTTGTGCCTCCAGCAGCATTGCCAGGGTGCTGTCTTTTTGCGGGTGGATTGCCTGAATCGGGTCCATTACAACAGCCAGTTGTATCGTCATACAGTCTCTCCGATCACCTGGTGAATCTCGCGCGCGGCAGCTAGCATGGCGAGGCGTGCAATCACACCGTAGGCGTAGAAACGGTTGGGCTCGGCGTCCGGTGCGCGATTCTGATCAGGCAGATTGAGTGGGTTGGCGAAGGCGAGTGGTTCGAAGTCCATGCCCGGGGCGTTGAGGTTCTCGTTCTGGCCGCGACCGGTATGCAGCCGATAGAAGCCGCCAACCACATGATGATCGATCATGTAGACCACCGGTTCGGCTACCGCCTGCCCTTCTCCGATGGTCTCGAAGGTATAGACCCCTTCCTGAATGATCACATCGGTCACACTCTGTCCCCCCTTGCTTTTGGACATCTTGTTGCGCTGTTTGCGATTGAGTTCATGGATTTCGCTGGCGTTGTGAATGGTCATGATGCCCATGCCATAGGTTCCAGCATCGGCCTTGACCAGCACGAAGGGGGGGCGGTCGACTTGGTATTGGTCATATTTCTGCTGGATTTTTCCGAGCAGGTGGTCGACATGGGCGGCCAGGCACTCCTCTCCCTCACGGTTCTTGAAGTCGATTTCACCACACTTTTCGAACATGGGGTCGATCAGCCAGGGGTCGATCTGCAGGCGTTCCGAAAATTCCTGGGCCACTTCGCTGTAGTGTTGAAAATGGTCCGACTTTTTACGGGACCCCCAGCCGAGTTCCAGCGGGGGAACGATCAGCTGATCGATCTCCATGAGCTGTTCTGGAATACCACTTGAAAGGTCGTTGTTCATCAGTGCAATGCAGGGCACAAACAGCGAACCATTGCCGTTTTCCAGATGCAGGGTCTCATTTTTCCGCCTGATCGGTTCCAGTGTTATCTTTCGCCCGGAGGGGAGAGAGATGGTTTCTGCATCTTTCAGTGATTCAATCAGGGAGCCGATACGGACCGAGAAACCGGCATGCTGCAGGATTTTTCGAAGCGTCGCCAGGCTCTCCAGATAAAACAGGTTGCGGGTATGGTTTTCCGGGATGATCAGTATATTGCAGGCGGTGGGGCAGATCCGCTCGACAGCCTGCTGAATGGCTTGAACTGACAGTGGAAAGAAGGCGGGGTTGAGGTTATTGAAGCCGGCCGGGAAGAGGTTGGTATCGACCGGGGCCAGCTTGAATCCGGCGTTTCTCAAGTCAACCGAGGTGTAGAACGGAGCAGGGGTTTTGCGCCACTGGCTGCGAAACCACGTTTCAATTTCCGGCTGCCGCTCAAGCAAATGGCTTTCGATCTCCTGTAACGGACCGGTCAGGGCAGTCGTGAGGTGGGGTACCGGTATGGCTTGCATACTTACAGATCTCCCCAAAGGTGTTGTATCGCTGCCAATGCGGCAACGGCGGCGGTCTCTGTTCGCAGTATTCTGGGGCCCAGTCGTATGGATTGCCAGCCACGGTCCTGCGCATGGTGTATCTCCTCTGTTGAGAGACCACCCTCCGGGCCAACCAGTAACGCGATGCCCTCCTGATTTGGTATGTGATCTGCAAGAGAGGTGGTTGATTCAGGGTTCAGCAGAAAGCGGAAAGGTGTCTCAGGCTTGGTCATTGCGGAGAGCTTTTGTGGCGGATGAACCGTGGGAATACGATTTCTGCCGGACTGTTCGCAGGCGGCGATGGCAACCCCTTGCCAGTGCTCGACCCGGCTCTTTAAACGTTTTGAGTCGAGCTTGACCACGGTGCGTTCGCAAAAGAGTGGGGTGATATCGTTTACACCGAGCTCGGTTGCTTTCTGTATGGTGTAATCCATCCGTTCTCCCTTGGAGATCCCTTGGTAGAGATGTGTATGGACGGGGCTCTCCCGATCGATCTCTTCAATACTGCCAATGGCAACGGTAATCGATTTTTTATTAACTTGTTGAATCGATGCCGTAAACTGGAGTCCACTCCCATCGAACAGGGTCAATGGGTCATCCACTTTCAGCCGAAGTACCTGAATCAGGTGACGATAGCTGCGTTCATCCAGTGTGGCTGTGGTATGGGGAGTCAGTGAGCCGTTACAGTAGATTCTTGGTGTAGACATGCATCCATAAGTATAAACGATTTCTGATGCAGGGTTGGAGCTGTCCTGAGTGGCAAGATTGGAGTCTATTTTTTTTATAATGGGGTTGTATTTTTATATTAGGCCATTATAATATAAAGCCTGAGCTGGTCGAGCGGTGCTACCCTCCTCCTCAGGCGCCCCGGCAGTAACAGCTCTATGACAGGCTCTATCCCCCCAATTATTGAGACCTGTCGCGTCGGCCCGGACCTCCCCCGTCTTGGGCCGGCATTTTTTTGTCCGAATGGTTTTTGATGTTTGTGGCAAAGTGCCTGTATCAGCAGGCATATCGTTAGATATGGATATGTTCAGAGAACGGGGCTACCGGAATTATCGGGTCGGTTTTCCATCCAGACTAACCTGGTTTCTCTCTTGTTGATATTGCGCAATGCCCTCAGGCCCTTTTTTCTCGATCCACCGTTCGAGTTGACCACGATGTTCGGTCAAATCCATCATGGGTACCCCAAATCCACAGGAAGTGTGAACAAGCTCGACCTTGAGATCAAAGATCTGACGGGCACCACCACTTTGTGGGAAATGGCCATAGGCCTCTGCCCAGGTATCCTGATCGGGATAGATTGCACAAGCGGTTCCGTATGTTCTGAGAATCAGTGGCTTTTTACCAAATGAACAGAACATCAGCGTCATTCGGTTGTCTTCCAGCAGATGGGCGGCGGTCTCGTTGCCGCTGCCGGTCAGGTTCAGCCAGAGAATACGGTCCGGAGCAACCACTCGCAGGCTGTCGTAACCTTTGGGGGAGAGGTTGATCCGCCCTTCAGTCGGGGCTGTGGCCACAAAGTAGAGGGGTTGTTGCTGGATAAATTCAATGTGATCCGGTGTCAGTGTCTGAAATTTCTGTCCCATATCTCTTTGGTTGGATTAGTCGGTTAGATCTTCCAGATTCTTGAAGATCTGCAGGGTGGGGGCGGACTGGTTCATGGTGTAGAAGTGGAGTCCGGGCGCACCTGCACTCAACAGATCCTGACATAGCCGGGTGGTCACTTCCAGGCCAAACTCACGCAGTGATTCGATATCATCTCCATAGGCGATCAGCCGTTGTCGAATCCAGCGCGGGATCTCGGCACCACACATCTCCGAAAAACGGGCCAGATTGGTGTAGTTGGTGATCGGCATAATGCCCGGGACAATCGGTATGGTCAGCCCCATCTTCTCACACTCCTCAGTGAAGCGAAGATAACCATCAATATTGTAAAAATATTGGGTGATGGCACTATCGGCACCGGCCTCCACCTTGCGTTTGAAGTTCTGCAGATCTGCAAAGGCGTTAGGGGCTTGGGGATGAAACTCCGGGTAGGCTGCCACTTCGATATGGAAGTGATCGGTCGTCTCCTGGCGGATGAATTCAACCAGCTCGTTGGCATAGCGAAAATCCCCGGAGGCGCCCATCCCCGATGGCAGGTCACCACGAAGTGCCACGATACGGCGAATGCCCTGTTCGCGATAGCGGTTCAGAAGGGTAGCGATGTTTTCGTGGGTTGAGCCGATACAGGAGAGGTGAGGCGCAGCCTCGATACCTTGTTGGTGAATGGCCATCACCGACTCATAGGTACCTTCCTGAGTACTCCCGCCCGCTCCGAAGGTGACCGATGCATAGATTGGCTGAATGGCCTCGAACAGCGCCATTTGGGTCGATACCAGCTTTTCACGTCCCTGATCGGTCTTGGGCGGGAAAAATTCAAGGCTAAACTGTGGCGTTTGATCATTCATGGGCATGTAGCCTTATCGTTTTATGATGCGGTAAGCTTGTACGAGGGAATACTGTCATTGCAATACCGCCCCGTACAAGCCTGACTTTGTGGTCAATAACGGTAGTGTTCCGGTTTGTAGGGGCCATCAACCGATACACTGATGTAGTCTGCCTGCTCCTGTGACAGCGTGGTGAGATTGGCTCCAATTTTCTGCAGGTGGAGGCGGGCCACCTCTTCATCCAGATGCTTGGGCAGGGTGTAGACCTGGTTTTGATACTGGCCATCCTGGCCGAACAGCTCGATTTGTGCCAGTGTCTGATTGGTGAATGAGTTGGACATCACGAAGCTGGGGTGTCCTGTGGCACAGCCGAGGTTGACCAGGCGGCCCTCTGCCAACAGGATGATCTTGTTACCACTGGGCAGGGTGATGTGGTCAACCTGTGGCTTGATGTTGTCCCATTCATACTGTTTCATGCCGGCGACATCGATTTCATTGTCGAAATGTCCGATGTTGCAGACAATCGTCTCATGCTTCATCTGTACCATATGGTCATGGGTGATCACATTGAAGTTGCCGGTGGCGGTCACGAAGATGTCGCCCTGGGATGCGGCATCGTCCATGGTAACCACACGGTACCCTTCCATTGCCGCCTGTAGTGCGCAGATCGGATCGATTTCGGTTACCCAGACGGTAGCGCCCAGTCCGCGCAGCGATTGTGCGCACCCTTTGCCGACATCGCCATAACCGAGTACGACGGCAATCTTGCCGGCAACCATTACATCGGTTGCACGCTTGATGCCGTCGACCAGTGACTCGCGACAGCCATACAGGTTGTCAAACTTGGATTTGGTGACCGAGTCGTTGACGTTGATTGCGGGGAATGGAAGTTCTCCGCTCTCCTGCATCTGGTAGAGGCGGTGGACACCGGTAGTGGTCTCTTCAGTAACCCCTTTGATCCCACTCAACCTTTCGGAATACCAATTGGAAGATTCGGAGAGTTTTGCCTTGATGGCAGCGTAGAGCACCTCCTCCTCTTCACTCGATGGGTTATCCAGTACCGAAATATCCTTTTCCGCCTTGGCGCCCAGGATCAGCAGCAGGGTGGCATCACCACCATCGTCGAGAATCATGTTGGGACCACCGCCCTCCCACTCCATGATTTTATGAGTGTATTGCCAGTAATCCTCCAGTGTCTCCCCCTTGTAGGCGAAGACAGGTATGCCCTGGTCGGCAATAGCGGCGGCCGCATGATCCTGGGTGGAGTAGATGTTACAGGAGGCCCAGCGTACCTCGGCACCGAGTGCACGCAGGGTCTCGATCAAGGCAGCGGTCTGGATGGTCATATGGAGGGAACCGGCGATACGGGCGCCTTTCAGCGGCTTTTCCTCACCATATTTTTCGCGCAACGCCATCAGCCCGGGCATCTCGACCTCGGCGATACGAAGCTCTTTATGGCCCCAATCCTTGAGGCTCATGTCGGCAATGATGTAATTCTCTGTGATCTCGATGTTACTCATATCTTCTCCTGTTTGAATTTGATTAAGATCGAGAGCGCGGTTGATTACATCATCTGTTCCGGGCCTGGCGGTCTGCGACCGTTGCAGCGCTCCCCGAAATGGGTGGGGGAAATTTAACGCAAAGACGCCAAGGCGCAAAGTTTATTTTAGGAATCAACACTTGAAACCTTTGCGCCTTGGCGTCTTTGCGTTGAGGCTTTTACAGGCCAGCAGCCTCTTTCAGTATCTCGGCCTTGTCGGTGCGCTCCCAGGTGAAGTCCTGATTGGTACGCCCAAAGTGGCCATTGGAGGCGGTCTGCTGATAGATTGGACGAAGCAGATCCAGCATCTCGATGATGCCCTGTGGCTTCAGGTTGAAGTGCTCGCGAACCAGTGCCTCGATCTTTCTGTCATCAATCTTGCCGGTGCCAAAGGTCTCCACCGAAATCGAGGTGGGTTCGGCAACACCAATGGCGTAGGAGACCTGGATTTCACAGCGTTCTGCAAGGCCCGCCGCCACAATATTCTTGGCAACATAGCGGCCTGCATAGGCAGCCGAGCGGTCCACCTTGGAGGGGTCTTTACCGGAGAAGGCGCCACCACCGTGACGTGCCATCCCGCCATAGGTATCCACGATAATCTTGCGGCCGGTCAGCCCGCAATCGCCTACCGGGCCACCAATCACAAAATTGCCGGTCGGGTTGATATGGTATTTGGTGTTGGCACTGAGCCACTCTTCGGGCAATACCGGTTTGATCACCTCCTCCAGTACGGCCTCCTGCAGATCGCTGTAAGCGATATCCGGGTCATGCTGTGTTGAAAGCACAACGGCATCGATTGCCACCGGTTTGCCATCCTTGTAGCGAAAGGTGACCTGGCTCTTGGCATCCGGGCGCATCCAGGGTAGCACACCTTTCTTGCGCAGATCGGTCTGGCGTTCTACCAGACGGTGGGCATAGGTGATCGGTGCCGGCATCAGTACATCGGTCTCATTGGAGGCATAACCAAACATCAGCCCCTGGTCTCCGGCACCCTGTTCGTGGTCTTCCGACTCGTCGACCCCCATGGCAATGTCGGATGACTGCTTGCCGATTGCCGAGATCACTGCACAGGTACGGCCATCGAAACCGACCTCTGCAGAGTCGTAGCCGATCTCGCAGACGACATCACGTACCAGCTCTTCGGTGTCGATCCAGGCATTGGTAGTGATCTCGCCAGCCAGAATGACCATGCCGGTCTTGACCATGGTTTCGCAGGCGACCCGGGAGTGGGTATCTTCTTTCAGCAGTGCATCCAGTACCGCATCTGAAATCTGGTCGGCCATCTTGTCCGGGTGGCCTTCTGATACCGATTCCGAGGTAAAGAGGTGTTCGTTGCTCATCTTCTACTGTGACTCCTTGTTAGTATGTCCCCATCCATAAAAAAACCCGCTCAACTTCGCGAGCGGGCTTTCTGAATCGGTACCTGCATCGCTTTAGCCGTATTTCTATAGCGCTCGCAAGCTGAGCTCAAATCAGCGCTCAGGTGATTATTGGGGGCAGAGATACAATCTGTCAAGTTTTCTGTACAATATCGAATGTAACTGTTCAGCTCATCCCTGAAACCCCTTACCTCTGCGTAGTGCGACCTCGCAAACTCGGTTCGAAAGTGGTCATATATGTATACATTCACATTTTCTGCCTTGGTCTGGTGAGTTTCAGAAGTAATCTGAATCAGGTACAGATACTGGTGAAAATCCCAGATTTATTATTAATATCGGCTCAAAAGGAGATTGGAAATGGTCAGTCTGGAAACCCCTGTATGTGAATTTGATAGGGCAATTCCCTCCTTTGAACTGGCTGATGTCTATGGGGATCTCTGGACGCCGGAGCGCGCACAAGGCGAGCGTGGGCTGTTGGTGATGTTTATCTGTAACCACTGTCCCTATGTCAAGGCGGTGCGTGATCGGATTGTCCGTGACTGCAGAGAGCTTAAGGAGATGGGCCTCAATAGTGTTGCCATCATGTCCAATGATCCAGCACAGTATGAGGAGGACTCACCGGAGAATATGCGCAAGATCGCAGAGCAGTATCAGTTTCCGTTCCCCTATCTGCTGGATGAGACGCAGTCTGTAGCCAAGGCCTTCGGGGCCGTCTGTACCCCGGATTTTTTTGGTTACAACAGTATGCTGAAGCTGCAATATCGTGGGCGTCTGGATGAGAGCCGCAAGGAGACCGCACCGGAGGGCGTTCGCCGTGATCTGTTTGAGGCGATGAAGCAGGTAGTCGAGACCGGAACGGGCCCATCCGAGCAGATTCCCAGTATGGGCTGTTCAATCAAGTGGAAAGAGTAACGTTTACACTTTGTTCTGATTAAGTATGGCTCAGGCTGGCAAGCAGGATTCTGAGGAGCGGTGGCGTATTATCGCCATCGATGATGATGCATCGGTACATGACACCTATAATGCGATATTCCATCAGCAGGTGGTTGATGAACTGGATGATATCGGGCTGTTGATCGGGATCGAGCGGGAAGACGAATATACGGATGCATCCCGCTTTGAACTGGAGAATGCGCTAAGCGGTCAAGAGGGGCTGCAGAAGGTGTTGCAGGCACATGAAGAGGGTAATCCCTATGCGGTCATCTTTCTGGATATGCGGATGCCGGGAGGGTGGGATGGTCTCAAAACGGCTGAGAAGATTCGTGAGCATGATGAAGATGTACGGATCATCCTGATTACCGCCTATATGGACTACGAGTTGACCGATATCCGGGAACGGATCGGGGTCAACTTCCAGTTTCTGACCAAGCCGGTCAATGCACAGGAGTTGATGCAACTGACGCTATCACTTGCCATGCAGTGGAGTCAGGCGCGGGAGTTGGAGTCGGCATTGGTTCGTGCCGAGGCGGCCAGCAAGGCAAAGGATGATTTTCTGGCATCAATGAGCCATGAACTGAGAACACCGCTGACCACGATTATCGGCTATAACGATATGATGCTGCAGAGCCCGTTGAATGAGGATCAGCAGAAAATGGCCCGTTCGATCGGCCTCTCCAGCCGAGGATTGCTGGTGTTGATCAATGATATTCTGGATCTCTCCAAGATTGAGGCAGGAAAACTCAAGATTGATGCGGTCCACTTTGATGTCAATCAGTTGTTCGATGAGATACAGCAGATTTTTTCTGCGCGTGCAGAAGAGAAGGGGCTGGAGTTCAGGATTGAGAAGCGTGACCCTTTCTCAATGGAGTTGATTGGTGATGATCGACGTATTAACCAGATATTGACCAATCTGCTGAGTAATGCCTTTAAATTTACAGAGGAGGGAGGGGTCACTCTGAGTGCATGGGTGGACGAACAGCTCCATTTCTCGGTCAAGGACAGTGGAATCGGTATCTCGCAAGCGGTTCAGGAGCGGCTGTTCAAGCCGTTTGAGCAGGCAGACCAGACGATTTCACGCCGTTATGGAGGAACCGGTTTGGGACTCCATATCTCATTGACACTGGCGCAGTTGATGGGGGGAGGGATACGGCTGGAGAGTAAAGGGGGAAAAGGCTCCACTTTCACGCTGACCTTGCCATTGAAGGTCAGTGAGACCCCTGTCAAGGTGCAGGAGGAAGATGAGAGCGATCTCGCTGGCCGCCTCTTCAGAGGCAAAGTGCTGGTGGCGGAGGATACCCCGGAGCTGCAGGAGATAGAGCGCCGAATTCTGGAATCGATGGGCGTTGAGGTGGTCCTGGCAGACAATGGTGAGAAAGCGGTGGAGCAGGCGTTGTCCAACCCTTTCGACCTGATTCTGATGGATATGCAGATGCCGGTGATGGACGGTATCGAGGCGACTCGCCTGCTTCACTCTGTCGGTTGCGATACACCGGTTGTGGCACTGACCGCCAATGTGATGCAGCAGCATCGGGAGCAGTTCGAGGATGCAGTATGTCGTGAGTTTTTGTCAAAACCAATTGATATCGACAGCCTGAGACTGGTGCTGAGCCGCTACCTCGAAGAGGCGGGCAGTGGGACAGCATCCGGCAGCGCTGAAAGTCAGAGCGTCAATTTTGTTGACGAAGGCCTGATGAATCTGTTTGTGGATCGTGCAAAGGTACAGAAGGGTGAGATGCTTCAGGCGTCAACGGTTGAAGACTGGATCGAGGTTCGCAGGATTGCCCATACACTCAAGGGGAGTGGAACAACCTTTGGTTTTCCCGAGATCACCCGCTTGGGTAAAGAGATCTGTGACCGGATTGATCGTGGTGAGGCGGAGTTGGTGCCACCGCTGATCGACCAGCTTGTTGAGGCGCTTGAGCAGGTCTGAATACGGGTCATCTCGCTTTGTGTTCTATGGTTAAGACCCCTCTGCTACATTCTGGTGCCTGTTCTCATATAGAAAACGCTATTTTTGGAAATCCCCTTTTATAAAGGTCCTTTATTATTGAGTAGGTACCAGGGCCGTTGATGGCTAAAAAACTCAATACCCATCACTGGTGTCCCAACGTTACAGGCCAAAAACTCATTTGACTGCATAAAACA
>CAYFOR010000033.1:0-25954 GCA_964344785.1 uncultured Piscirickettsiaceae bacterium | reverse complement strand
TTCACGTTGGAATGACGGCCTCGCTTCAGGGCCATTTCATATTGGACAAGACTCTCAATACCGCGTTACAGCCATTTGATATAGAATCTTCCATTTGTATGGTCGCATCTACCCTCAAGCAGGATCATTGTGTAGGTGCACCCATTATCTGCAGCGACTACTTACTGGAGACCGGGAATCAAACAGAACATCTTTCTTGTTGGACTGATGGGGGCTGGCAAATCTACTGTTGGCCGACGCCTTGCGGATGCGTTGGGCAAGACCTTCGTCGATAGCGACCACGAAATTGAGGCGAGAAACGGTGTCTCTATAGCAACCATTTTCGATATCGAGGGAGAGGCCGGCTTTCGAAACCGGGAGCGGATCGTGATCGATGAACTCTCTCAACGCAGGAATGTTGTGCTGGCCACAGGTGGTGGTGCCGTACTGCATCCGGAGAATCGCTCCCACCTTTCTGCACGTGGGCTTGTAGTCTATCTCTGTGCCACAGCAGAACAGCTATATAACAGAATCAGACATGACCGCAGTCGACCACTGTTACAGAACAGTGACCCGCTGGGAACGTTACAATCCCTGCTTGAACAGCGTGACCCGCTGTATCGTGAAGTGGCTGATCTGGTTGTTGAAACAGATGAACGGTCCGCACAACTGGCGATTCCGAAATTGATCGAAAGTATTGAGAAGATAGTATGACCCGTACAGTGGAAGTGGATCTCGGAGATAGAAGTTACCCCATTCATATTGGTACCGCACTACTGGGTGACCCACAATGGGTGACTCCCCATGTTCACGGTAACCAGGTAATGATCGTTACCAATGAAACCGTCGCACCACTCTACTTGGAGGCCGCTCGTAATGCCTTCAGCGATTTTCAGTTCGAAACGGTCATCCTGCCCGATGGGGAGCAGTTCAAGAATCTGGAGACCTGGAATCTGATCTTCGATGCACTGCTTGAGAACCGTTTTGACCGAAAATGCACATTGGTGGCACTGGGAGGCGGGGTCATTGGTGATATTACCGGCTATGCTGCTGCCAGCTACCAGCGTGGGGTCGATTTTATCCAGATACCGACCACTCTGCTTGCCCAGGTGGACTCCTCTGTTGGTGGAAAAACCGGCGTCAACCACCGGCTGGGAAAGAACATGATCGGCGCCTTTCACCAACCCCGCTGCGTGATCGCCGATACCGATACACTCAACACCCTGGATGACCGCCAGCTCAGCGCCGGAATCGCCGAAGTGGTCAAATATGGCCTGATTCGTGATCCTGACTTTTTTGAGTGGCTGGAGGGAAATATGGGACACCTACTGGAGCGGGACCCCGATACACTGGCCTATGCGATACAGCGCTCCTGTGAGAACAAGGCTGAGGTGGTTGCTGCAGATGAACTGGAGGCCGGGCAACGTGCGCTACTCAACTCGGGCCACACCTTCGGCCACGCCATCGAAGCAGGAATGGGCTATGGCTCCTGGCTCCACGGAGAGGCTGTTGCGGCCGGCATGGTGATGGCAACAGAACTCTCGATGCGTGAAGGGTGGCTTGAACAGAGTGATGTTGATCGACTCAAACGGCTTCTTCTTCAGGCCAAACTGCCCCTTTCAGGGCCGGAGACACTCCCTGCAAAACGCTATCTGGAGTTAATGGCTGTAGACAAGAAGGTGGAATCTGGAGAGATTCGACTGGTACTGCAGAAAACCATTGGTAAAGCTATCGTAACCCGGGATTTCTCTCATGAAAGATTGATGCAGACGTTGGAGCACTGCCGCAGCTAACCGAGTGCAGTCCGTCCATGGCCGATCCCAGCAATCTAGCACCCTATGCAGCCCATGACAGTTCCACCCGTGGGCGTATTCACCATGAGAAACCACCTCGTTACCGTAGTGCATTTCAACGTGACCGCGACCGTATTGTCCACTCCACGGCCTTCAGGCGTCTGGAATACAAAACCCAGGTATTTGTAAACCATGAGGGAGACCTCTACCGAACCCGCCTGACCCACAGTGTCGAAGTGGCACAGATTGGACGCTCCATGGCCCGCACCCTGCAGCTTAACGAAGACCTGACAGAGGCGATTGCACTGGCCCATGATCTGGGGCATACCCCGTTCGGTCACGCCGGGCAGGATGCACTGAACCAGTGTATGCAGCCCTATGGTGGTTTTGAACACAATTTTCAGTCATTGCGGGTAGTTGACCATCTGGAAGAAAAGTATGCCCAGTTTGCCGGATTGAACCTTACATTTGAGTCACGTGAAGGCATTTTGAAACACTGCAGCCCAACCAACGCGCGGCTTGTTGGCAAAGTTGGTGAACGCTTCCTTAATGGTACCCAACCCAGTCTGGAGGCACAGCTGGTCAATCTTGCGGACCAGATTGCCTACAACAACCATGATGTCGATGATGGGCTACGCGCAGGATTGATCTCTATCGATCAACTTCAACAGATTGAGCTATTCCAGGAACAGTACATCAAGGTTGAACAGACATACCCCAACATCAGCCGACGAAGAACCATCCACGAGGTTGTCCGACGGATGATCAACCGTCTGGTCATTGATCTGGTTGAAACCAGCCGCCGATGGCTTGGCAAAGCCACACCCACGGACATTGACTCGGTTCGCCAGCAGCCAACCCCCTTAATCCGCTTCAGTGAAGAGCAGGAGCGCCTTAACCGGCAACTCAAGCGGTTTCTGCAGGAAAATCTTTACCGCCACTATCGGGTGATGCGGATGACCCGAAAGGCCGAGCAGATCATCTCTCAACTCTTCAATGCCTTTATGGACGAACCTCGTATGCTGCCTGATGAGCAGTACAATCTGTATCTTGAACAACCAGAGGTCGAGCGCCCGCGCATCATCGCCGACTACATCGCCGGAATGACCGACCGCTACGCCCTCTCTGAGCATCAAAAGATCTTCAACTCATCAACACCAACGGTATGGACTCCCTAACCATCGATGCGATCACTGCCCAACTAGCTGACCATCTGGGCACCTCTCTTCACTACCATTCACATCAGCCACTCTATGGCGGTGATATCAATCAGAGTTATCTGCTGAAAACATCAACCGACTCCTTTTTTCTCAAGCTCAACAAATTGAATCGACTCTCCATGTTTGAGGCTGAGGCTTTGGCTCTTGAAACGATCTCTCGCTCCAATACCGTTCGGGTACCCACTCCGATCCTGTCGGGAACCAGCGGAGCCTACTCTTTTCTGTTGATGGAATTTGTCGATATGGTTGGCTCCTCTTCTCGTTCAGATGAGCACCTGGGACAGCAACTCGCTTCCATGCATCGAGCTATCGATGTTTCATTTGGCTGGGAGCGGGACAACACCATCGGTTCCACACCACAGATCAATCACCAGGAACATGATTGGACTACTTTCTGGAAAGAACACCGCCTCTCACCTCAACTGGACTGGGCTGGAAACAGGGGAGGTTCTCAATCGCTCATCACCAAGGGAGAGCGGTTGATATCACATTTCGAGTGCCTGTTTGTAGACTACCAGCCCACCCCCTCTCTGTTGCATGGCGATCTCTGGGGTGGAAATTACTCTGCCGGTACTGACAGTGCGCCGATTATCTATGACCCGGCGCTCTACTATGGGGACCGTGAAACCGACCTTGCCATGACGGAACTGTTCGGAGGCTTTTCCAGCCGCTTCTATTCCTCATATAACGAAGCCTGGCCACTGGATGAGGGCTACTCGTCACGCAAGACCCTATACAATCTCTACCACATCCTAAACCACTACAACCTCTTTGGTGGTGGATATGGCCATCAGGCAGAAAGAATGGTGGATCAACTATTACAGCTGGTATAACCCAATTGCTTATCTGGTCATTCAAAACCTCAACTGGCAATTGACCAATCGCTGATCCGATAATCTGCCCCTCAATTGATAGCCATCAATCAGGCTATCGGTTCACACTCTCTCAATGACGAACCAGATGGCTCATAACATTGCCTGTGCTGGTTCCAGAACGAACATCAAGGAGTTGACAATATGCGTATTATTCTTCTGGGAGGCCCTGGTGCTGGTAAAGGTACACAAGCCAACTTTATCAAGGAAAAGTACAATATCCCTCAGATCTCAACCGGTGACATGCTGCGTGCCCATGTGAAGGCTGGCTCAGAACTGGGTGTTGCTGCAAAAAAGATCATGGATGAGGGCGGCCTGGTTTCTGATGACATCATCATGGGAATGGTTAAGGAGCGCATTACCGAGGATGATTGTGCCAACGGTTATCTGTTTGACGGCTTTCCTCGCACCATTCCACAGGCAGAAGCACTCAAAGAGGCGGGGGTACCCATTGATGCGGTTGTCGAGATCGATGTACCCGATGAAGAGATTATCAAGCGTATGTCGGGACGCCGGGTACATGTTGCCTCCGGCCGCACCTACCATGTCGTTTTCAATCCACCCAAGGTTGAAGGAAAAGATGATGAAACCGGTGAGGATCTGATTCAGCGTGACGATGATCAGGAAGAGACTGTTAAGGCTCGACTGAAGGTTTACCACGATCAGACCGAACCACTGATCGATTTTTATACCCGCGAAGCAGATGGTGGAAACTGCAAGTACGTCAAAATTGATGGTGTGGGTGGCGTCAATGACATCAAGAGCCAGATCTTCGGTGGTCTTGACGGCTAATAGCCAGCATTCATCTGTTCTCAATAAAAAGGCTTGGGCTCTAATCAGACCCAAGCCTTCTTATATGTATATAAGTATTATTTAATTTACTATTCAACTATTTTCTTTATAATGCACTCATCTTATCGAGGGGGAGAGATCACCTCCGAGATGCACAGTTTTTCACATTTTATAAAGGAAACGATCATGAAAAAGATTATTGCTACTATCGCTCTGGTTGCTGTTGCTTCTAGCGCTTCTGCTTTCTTCGGTGGTGACGACAACGAATCTGGCTACGGTACTGGTTCTGCTGACGGCGCTTTCGACGGCAAAGGCCGTGGTGCTGGTAAGGGCAAGGCGGACGCAGAGGGTAACTTCAGCATGACTGTCAACGCTTCTGGTAAGGGCTCTTCTGATATGGAAGCTGACATGGACGCTGCCGAGAATGCCCGCATGAACGGCACAACTGACATTCGCACTGAGTCTCGTCCTCACTACCCATATGCTCCAGTAGCGCCTCAGGCTCCTGTTGCTCAGTAAGCAGCTCAACGCTTAAGTCAAAAGCCCCGATGCAGGCCACTGCATCGGGGCTTTTTTATCGGGACTAGGTTTATCCTCCCTCTATTGATGGTAACTGGCACTCAATTCATGTACGGCCTCTACAAATACCTTTGCATTTTCAGGATCAACATGCTGATGGATACCATGCCCCAGATTGAAGACATGTCCTGAGCCCTGACCGTATCCCTCCAGGATTGCCGAAACCTCCTGACGAATTCGCTCTGGAGTGCCGTAAAGCACGGCCGGGTCCATATTTCCTTGAAGGGCCACCTGAGCACCCACTCGCTCCCGAGCCTGACCGATATCCACGGTCCAATCGAGCCCCAGTGCATCACAGCCGGTCTCAGCGATTGCTTCCAGCCAGAGTCCACCTCCTTTGGTAAAGAGAATAACGGGCACCTTGCGCCCCTCACTCTCCCGCACAAGGCCATCTACAATCTGCTCCATATACCGTAGAGAAAATTCTCTGTAGGCATCATGGGAGAGTGCCCCTCCCCAACTATCAAATACCATCACCGCCTGGGCACCCGCCGCAATCTGTGCATTCAGATAGGCAGTAACCGCTCTGGCAGTCACATCGAGAATTCTGTGAAGTGAACCGGGATCAGAGTAGAGCATCCCCTTTGTAATGGCATACTCTTTACTCGATTTCCCCTCAACCATATAGGTAGCCAACGTCCAGGGACTTCCAGCAAAACCGATGAGTGGCACCCGACCATCCAGTTCTCGACGAATGGTCCGTACTGCATCCATAACATATTTGAGCTCACCCTCAGGATCCGGTACGGCCAGCTTTTCGATATCAGTATTATTGCGAACCGGACGCTCAAAGTTCGGCCCCTCGCCCTCGGCAAAGTAGAGCCCAAGCCCCATTGCATCAGGAATTGTCAAAATATCTGAAAAGAGAATGGCTGCATCCAAGGGGAATCGATCCAGTGGCTGAATGGTGACCTCACACGCAAGCTCTGGATTTTTACACAGATCCATAAAGCTGCCCGCCTCTGCCCGGGTCGCCTTGTATTCGGGGAGATAGCGACCCGCCTGCCGCATCATCCATACCGGTGTGACATCTACCGGTTCCTTTAGCAGAGCTCGTAAAAAACGGTCATTCTTCAATACAGTCATGCATCCTCCAAAACAAAAAAATGAGCGGGTGAATTCTACTCTACTTCTATCGCTGAGGGGTGACGTAAACGTATTTGATATCCCTGTTTTCTTTGAGTCAACCAACCCTGAACCGTAACGGTACGCCCCTTCAGTCCAAACAGCTCAACTTTACCTTCAAAATGAGACAAATCTGACTGGTTAACCCGAATGGATACCCGGTGTGAAAGGTCCAGCCGAAGCCAATTCCTGCCCCTATTCACTCTTATCACTTCTCCCCGTATACGCTGAAAACCTCCATCAGTAATCTGCTCCGGCGACTTTGGTTGATACACAGAATGCCCCCATAGGCCCCGCTTCGATTGGCGAGCATCCTCCTCGGCCTTCTGATAACAACTGCTTTTCCAAATATTGGGGGGAATCGTTACAGCAAAGGCCAACCCTTCGGATATCAAGGTTTCAGTGATATCGATCCCCTGCTTATTGATGCCATGGGCCAGTTGACGTCCATACCGATCACGAGACTCAACACCTGAAAGAAGCCGTATGGTGGCAGGCTTTCCCAACAGTGCTTTCAGACGAGTTGTAGCCTCATTTGCATAGGGCTGTGCAGGCTGCCCCTCCCTTGCCATTTCCGGTGCATTAAGCCCGATCAACCTCACCTTTTCTCCACTCTCCAGATGAACCGTATCCCCATCTATTACCTTGACCACACTGTGCAATTGCGGCAATGCCGGATTGTCTCTTCCACAAGCAGCCAGTACAGACAGTGGATGGAGCTGTATTGCAACAAGTAAAAAAAAAGCACCCCGCAAGGTGCTTTTCTTATCCAGATGGTCGATGTGCAATTTAGAGATTGCCGTATTTCTGTCGGAATTTATCAACCCGACCAGCAGTATCAACAATCTTCTGCTTGCCGGTAAAGAAGGGATGACAACGTGAGCAGACATCAATATGCAAACTTTCGTCAGACATGGTGGAGTTGGTCTTGAACTCAAACCCACAGCTGCACGTAACACTCACTTCACTGTAATCTGGATGGATTCCATTTTTCATAGTACTTCTCGTCTTCTCTTGCAGGACCTTCTATCACTCAACCGGTCAAAATCAGGACGCGTAATTATACAGAATAAACTTTCCCATACAACCCACTATCGTTTCATCGCATCAAAAAAGTCACCATTTGTCTTGGTTGCACGCAGCCGCTCCAGCACAAACTCCATCGCCGCCAGTTCGTCCATTGGGTGAAGCACCTTCCGCAGCAGCCAGATTTTTTGCATCTCATCCTCTCTGGTAAGCAGCTCTTCCCTACGGGTGCCTGAGCGATTGATATTAATTGCCGGAAAGACCCGTTTTTCAGCAATTCTTCGATCCAGATGCAGCTCCATATTTCCGGTACCCTTAAACTCTTCGTAGATCACCTCGTCCATGCGTGAGCCGGTATCGACCAGAGCAGTTGCAATGATGGTCAGACTTCCCCCCTCTTCAACATTTCTCGCTGCACCAAAGAACCGTTTGGGACGATGCAGTGCATTGGCATCAACACCGCCCGTCAATACCTTACCGGAAGATGGTGCAACCGTATTGTAGGCGCGTGCCAGACGAGTGATCGAATCGAGCAGAATCACCACATCCTTCTTGTGCTCGACCATCCGCTTGGCCTTCTCGATCACCATCTCCGCAACTTGTACATGACGCGCTGCAGGTTCATCAAAGGTACTGGAGACCACTTCACCCTTGACAGAGCGCTGCATCTCCGTCACCTCCTCAGGACGCTCATCAATCAACAGAACAATCAACGACACCTCTGGATGGTTGTACTCAATAGCCTTGGCAATATTCTGGATGATCACTGTCTTGCCGGCTTTTGGTGGAGAGACAATGAGACCACGCTGCCCCTTACCAATGGGAGATGCAAGATCGATCAAACGTGCAGTGAGATCCTCGGTACTGCCGTTACCTCGCTCCATTGTCAGCCGCTCATTGGCATGCAGTGGCGTCAGGTTTTCAAACAGGACCTTGTCCTTGCTCTTCTCTGGGCGCTCTTCATTGATGCTATCAACACGGTGCAGTGCAAAATACCGCTCACCTTTTTTGGGTGAACGGACTGTACCAGTAACGGTATCACCCGTACGGATCCCAAAACGTCGGATCTGATTAGGTGAAACATAAACATCGTCCGGTCCGGCCAGATAGGAGTCGTCACTGGAGCGGAGAAAACCGTAGCCATCCGGCAAAATCTCAAGTACACCCCCTGCAAGGATGATATCCCCTTGCCTGGCTAAACCTTTGAGGATGGTAAAAACCAGATCCTGCTTGCGTTGGCGATTGGGAATATTGATCTCATTCTCATGAGCAATCTCCAGCAATTCGGGTACACTTTTTAGCTTGAGGTCCGTGAGGTTCATTGTAATCGGCTCACGCTTCGGACCCTCCTGCTCGGTAGCAGCTTCCTTCTTGCGATGGTTGTCACGGCGTTTTTGCGATGGTTTCCTGGCAAGCGTCACCGTCCCACCCTTCTCCCGAGACTCACCACCCTCTTCTGATGCGCCACCTTTTTTATGCTGTCTCTTTTCTGAAGCCTGACCAGCGCCAGTTGACCCTGTTGTTTCGGGTGATTTCGATTCGGCCTTCTCTTCTGCCGAGGCCTCTTGCGGCCCACTGTTTTCAAGAACGGGCGCTTGCTCTGATGTTGATGTAGTCATGGAATAGCTGGAATAACAAAGTAAAAGAGTGTTTGTGCGTCTCCCAGAGAACTTCTGAACAGAGGCGGGAGACCGAAATAAATGGTTACAACTGGAAATTAAGTTGGAGACAGCTCGACCATCGAACCATCTCCAAAAAGGCTAAACGCTACAGATTCTCTTCAAGGAATGCCGAAAGCTGTGATTTGTTGACCGCCCCAACCTTGGTCGCTTCAACTGCACCCTCCTTGTAGAGCATCAGAGTTGGAATACCACGAATACCAAACTTCGGTGGTGTGTTCGGGTTTTCGTCAATATTGAGCTTGGCAACTTTCACACGACCAGCGTATTCACCGGCAATCTCTTCCAACACAGGGCCAATCATCTTACAGGGGCCACACCACTCCGCCCAGAAATCAACCAGCACCGGCAACTCTGCTGCCAATACCTCGTCGTCAAAACTATCATCGGTGATATAGACGATATCATCACTCATGGTCTACCTACTCCTCTTTATATCAAGGGATCTGTCAGCCTGGTATTGATTTAGGGTAATCCACCCAGGACTTCGTGCAACACTTCTATGGTTGCAAATTTTTATTGTAAAAAAATCTGACCGGTTATCCAGAACCGTTCGTTGCCACAAATCAAGCAAGGTAGATGTTAAACAGCAGAACGCTGAAAGTTGGTCAGAAACTTTGGTTATTTCAGCCTAATCATCGACACAATGCAAGCCTTTTATCACAAAGAACCATTTTAGTTTTTCTCTGCATACATGAGGAAAAGTGTTGCAATGTGAATGAGCCTCTAACTTTCTGCTATGCTTTACCACCATGATGAGTGA
The DNA here is from genome assembly GCA_964344785.1 of uncultured Piscirickettsiaceae bacterium. Classification (GTDB taxonomy): domain Bacteria; phylum Pseudomonadota; class Gammaproteobacteria; genus Thiopontia. The sequence continues at coordinate 16,126 of CAYFOR010000033.1, read as the reverse complement.
CAGAAAAGAAGACAGTAGTTCAGGATCCCACCTATCCGATATTCCATTCTCCTCTCTCAACCTCGCCTCTGAGCTGACAAAAGGGGTTGCCGCATGTGGTTTTGAGTATTGTACACCGATCCAGGCTGCCACATTGCCACAGGCGCTGACAGGGAAAGATATTGCCGGGCAAGCACAAACAGGTACCGGTAAATCCGCTGCATTCCTGCTGGCAACAATGAACAAACTGGTGCGCCACAGCTCACCAGGCTGGAGAGAGGCCAACCAGCCACGTGCTCTGATTTTGGCACCAACACGTGAGCTGGCGATTCAGATCCATCATGATGCGGAAACACTTGGGCAATTTACCGGCCTCAAGCTGGGTCTCGCCTATGGTGGAACCGGATACGAAAAACAGCGAAAGGCGATTGAAGAGGGGCTGGATATTCTGATCGGGACACCCGGTCGAATTATCGATTACTTCAAGCAGCGAGTCTTCAATCTCAAGGCAGTTGAAGTGGTTGTGATGGATGAAGCGGATCGGATGTTTGATCTTGGCTTCATCAAGGATATCCGTTATCTGCTCAACCGTTGTCCAAAACCGGAAAAGCGCCAGAGCCTGCTGTTCTCTGCCACACTCTCTTTCCGGGTGATGGAGCTAGCCTACGACCAGATGGATAACCCCGAACAGATCAAGATCGAGCCAGAAAAAGTAACTGCCTCCAAAATCAATGAAGTGGTCTATTACCCGGCCAATGAAGAGAAGATTCCGTTACTGATCGGCTTGATGCAGCAGCTTTCCCCCCACCGCAGTATTGTCTTCGTAAACACCAAGTTCGAGGCAGACAAGGTCTGGAGCTTTCTTGAGGGGAACGAGCTCCCGGCAGCAGTACTCTCTGGTGACGTACCCCAGAAAAAACGTCAGCAGCTCCTTGAACGCTTTCAACAGGGTGAAGTACCTGTGCTGGTTGCAACCGATGTGGCTGCCCGGGGCCTGCATATCCCTGAAGTCAGCCATGTCTTCAACTATGATCTGCCCCAGGACCGAGAGGACTATGTCCACCGTATCGGCCGTACTGCCCGCGCTGGTGCCAGTGGCGATGCAATCAGCCTTGCTTGTGAAAAATACTCTTTTTCTCTTCCTGAAATTGAGGAATACATCGACCACAAAATCCCCGTCGGCTCGATTGCCACTGATATGCTGGCAGCGTTAAAACCACCTGTAAAACGTCCTTCACGCGGACGCTCCGGAAAACCGGGTAACCGTGCTTCAAACCAGGGAAGAAGACATAAACCTCGCGGGGAACATAAAGATGGTCAGCGACCTAACCGGAGAAAGCGGCGTAGAGCCACAAAAAAGCCTACTGGCCAAGAGTGATTGACCCGTTATTCAAGTTCATCCATATACCGACACTACCCTGCAATTTCTGGGATGGGTAAAAATTCCTGAAAGTGGCGAATCGCCTCAAACTCCTCTACATCTTTATCCGGCTGTCGGGTATCGGGCTTATGGACTGCTCGTAGGTAACGGATACCAAACTGCCGTGCCGAGCGCAACACAGCAAGGCTATCATCAACCAGTAAGGTGGTTTCAGGATCAAATGGCTCCTGTTGTTGTAGTTTGGACCAAAAATCAGGTTGCTCCTTTGGTAAACCAAAATCGTGTGAGCAATAGGTTGCATCCAGAAATGCACCCAACTCCGTTTCTCGCATCTTAAGATCCAAGCTTTTGCTGTGTGCATTGGTTACCAACACCACTCGCCGCCCTGAACAGCGCACCAGATCCAGAAATTCACGGACATAAGGGTGTTCTGCAATTAAATGGTGGACCTCCTCCTTGAGCTGGACAATATTGAGGTCAAACTCTTGACTCCAATGGTCAATGCAGTACCACTCCAACTGCCCTTCAACCGCCTTGCAACGCCTGTAGACTTCATCCTTGGCTGCCTCGATACTAATCTGGTTCTTTTCAGCAAATCGCAACGGCACATGCTCCAGCCAAAAATGGTTATCGAAATGGAGGTCAAGCAGCGTACCATCCATGTCGAGCAAAACCGTATTGATCTGTGACCAATTGACCATAGTGCGGTAGGATACCGATATGGACAAGACGATACCAGTACGCAAACCACCAGAAATTCTTGGAACCAGGGTATGTGCCCGCAGTCGACTGTTTACGGTTGAGGAAGTCGACCTGCGCTTTTCCAATGGTGTTGAAGCACAATGGGAGCGGTTGCGAGGCTCGTCCCGTGGCGCAGTATTGGTTGTACCCATGCTGGATACTGATACGGTACTGTTAATCCGAGAGTATGCCGCAGGCGTGGAACGTTATGAGCTCGCCCTACCAAAGGGCAAAATTGATTCTGGAGAGTCCATTCTGGAGGCCGCAAACCGAGAAATGATGGAAGAGGTCGGATATGGTGCCAACAGGCTGACCCATATTGACTCTGTAACCATTGCCCCCGGCTACTTAAGTCACACGACTCATATCGTTTTGGGCGAGGACCTTTTCGAACAACAGCTGCCAGGAGATGAACCCGAAGAGATGGAGGTGGTTCCATGGAAATTAAGCAAACTTCAATCACTGCTTATCCGTGAGGAGATGACAGAAGCCCGCTCTATCGCTGCACTGTTTTTGGTTCGGGAACGGCTGCTTTCTGGTCAGAGCCGTTAATTATTTCGTTAGGAGCAATATAATGGATCAGAAAATTCTACAGTCACTGGTTGACCCGATCATAGAACTTGCAATTGAAGCAGGTCGACAAATCCTGGAGATTTATCAGGACGGATTTGAAGTGACCGACAAGATGGATAACACGCCACTTACGGACGCCGATCTGGCCTCTCATCGTACTGTAACTGAAGGGCTCAGTAGATTGACACCCGACATTCCCATCCTTTCTGAAGAGTCTGACTCCATCCCCTTCGATGAGCGCAAACAGTGGAGCCGCTACTGGCTGATTGACCCTCTGGATGGCACCCGGGAATTCATTAAACGTAACGGTGAATTTACAGTCAATATCGCACTGATCGAAGATCATCAACCAATATTGGGAGTCATTCAGGTTCCAGCCAACTCCATTCTCTATTACGCTTGGCGTGATGGTGGAGCATGGAAAAAAATGCCTGAAGAGCAAGCGACAAAAATTCATGTCCGTCCCCCATCTGAAGAGCAGCTGATCGTAGCCGGAAGCCGTTCACACCAAAGTGAAGCCATTACCGGTTTTCTGGAAAAAGTCGGCTCCCACCGTATCTTTCCGATGGGTAGTTCGCTCAAGTCCTGTCTGGTTGCCGAGGGGCAGGCCGACCTCTATCCAAGACTCGGACCTACCTCGGAATGGGATACCGCTGCTGCACAATGCATTGTTGAAGAAGCAGGAGGCCAAATAACAGATACCCAGATGCAGCCACTGCGTTACAACACTAAAGAGTCTCTACTGAACCCACACTTTTTTGTTTTTGGCAAGGGAAGCCGAGACTGGTCACGCTACCTCTGATTTAACTGCAGAGTGTGACGGATATTGAGGAACGGGGCAGCATTCATCATCACCATATACTGCCATCACCTCTTTCAGTTCATTCAGCAGTACCTTGCACTCATCTACCGATAGCTGATCACATGGGTGTACCGCTTCTCCTGCATCAAGAAGCCGGATAATTTCTCGGGTTTTTTCACACCCCATCTGCCCGACAATCTCCAGCGCCCGATCAATTTTCTGCTGATCCATAGTTGACCATTATATTCGTTATAGCTGCAAAAGTCACCCTTATATAAATAATCTTCTATTTATTAATACTACTGTTCCAACTTCTGAAAACGGTTTCCATAACGAAATACAGCCGGTCCACAAATATCGATACAGCGCCCGCAGTTTGTACAGAGTGAGTCGTCTATCACAATACCGTGCCCATGCTCCCCTTTCAATGCAGGGCGAATCACCTGAGGCTCCGGGCAGACAGTGAAGCAGTCCATACAATCATCACATGCCTCTCGATTACTTACCTTGACCTTACCGATACTAAAACGGTTAATCAGACTGTAAAAAGCTCCCATTGGACAGAGATGCCCACACCACCCATTCCGACTCCAGAACAGATCGTAGAGAAAAATACCAACCAGAATGACCCAACCCATTCCCATACCGTAAATGAGCCCACGTTGCGCCAAGGTAACGGGGTTAACCAACTCCCACAGCATATTACCGGCGACCAACGAGATTAGCAGTACCATACCGAGAATCCAGAAACGTAGACTCTGCGAGAGTTCACACTTCTTTTTCATCCCCAGCTTCCGCCTGAGCCAACCTGCACTGTCTGTCACCACATTGACAGGGCAGACCCAGGAGCAGTAGACACGCCCCCCCACCAATAGATAGAACAGGATCACAATCCCTGCACCGATCAAGGCTGCCAGCTCCAACCCATAGCCAGACAGCAATGATTGAATGTAGAGAAATGGATCAGTCAATGGTACTGTTTCGAGCACTACATTAGAGGCGAGATTTCCTTTAACCAACCAGATTGGTGCAAAGATAAAAAGTGCCATAATGGAGATTTGGGAGATTCTACGCAAAATGAGCCATCGATAGCTCATCCACCAGCCCTTATGCTCTAGTGCCGATGCACCAATATCCTGTCGAGCCATCTACCTATCCCCCTTGTCAATTCCAGGGCCAATCAGTCCTTCACCCAACAAGTCATACTGGAAGCCCTCAGGCAGATTGTATTGGTGTTCCTGATCCGGCGCCACCAATGCACCACCAGCCTTCTCTTTCTCTTCCCAACCAAGCCGATAGTGCGCGCCTGCCTCACCTTTGGCCAAACTCTCTGGCAGCACCTTGATTGCCGCTGTGGGTAGCGGACAGGCATGTTCACACTTTCCACAACCGGTACAGTGATCCGAGTGCACTGTAGGGACAAAGATTGCATGGGATTGTGTTCGGGTATTATGGAACCGCTCCAACGTTATTGCCTTGTCGAGCACAGGGCAGACCCGATGGCAGATATCACATCGCAGACCCAACAGGTTGAGACAGGTCTCCTGGTCAACCAAAACGGCAATACCCATCTCGGCCTTTTCGATATCCTCCATTTCGCGATCCAGTGCACCTGTCGGACAATTGCGAACACAGGGAATATCCTCACACATCTCGCAGGGAATGTCCCGTGCAATAAAGTATGGCGTCCCTAACGCAACCTCTTCCTGCCACTCTGCCAAATGAAGAATATCGTATGGGCAATCCCGAACACAAAGCCCACAGCGAACACACGCCCCAAGAAAATCCTCTTCCGGTAAGGCGCCTGGAGGTCGTAAGGCATATGCCGGCATTGATGCCGCCTGCTTTCCATAACCGGCAATGACACCCCCAAGCAAAGCCATTCCCCCGGCCATTTTGCCGCTTTCAATCAAAAATTCACGGCGTCCCAATCTCTTTTTCTGTGGCACAACAAATACCTCACTTCAAGGCAGTTATCCAGCAGCTTGGCCTCCTCCTCATCCTCGGTGAACTGGATCGATTGAAAAGTATACAGTTATGATCCCATATCCGATGCTGGATCATAACCCTCAGGAAGTCTGTGCGCGATACCTTTATGACAATCAATACAAGTCATTCCTTCCCCATGGGTCTCTGGATTTTCTGGATCACGACTCTCAATAGCCTCATCATGTCGATCCGCACTACGCTCCTCCTGCTTATCAAAATCCATAAACTCAAAGCTGTGACAGTTCCGACATTCACGTGAGTCCGTATTTTTCATCGTTTTCCAGACATTTTCCGCCATCTTCAGACGTTTGGCCTCAAACTTCTCTGGTGTATCGATGGTGCCCATGAATTTATGGTAGAGCTCATTGGTCGCCTTAATCTTGCGAACAAATTTGTGAACCCACTCTTTCGGTACATGACAGTCGGGACAGGTGGCACGTACGCCGGTTCGGTTACTGTAGTGGATCGTATCCGTATACTCCTGATAGACATTCTCCTCCATCTCGTGACAAGAGATACAGAATGCCTCCGTATTGGTCATCTCCATCGCGGTATTAAAACCACCCCAGAAGAGCACACCGAACACTGCACCAATCAACAACAACTTTATCGAACTATTCATCCTGACTATTCCTAACTATTAGTAGTGGACAGAGAGCCCCGCACCCCCTGCCCACTTTTCCACACCTCTACTGAGAGCGATTCACCGTTTCAAAGGTATTCTCTACCAGCGGGGCAACACTCATTTGTGGTGTGTGACACTGGGTACAGAACCAGCGACGCTTGGAAGTCTTCTGCAAACGCTTGTCATCACGGGTCAGGAAGTGACTATCTCCAATCTTGGGTGATTTCTCGCGCTCGTAGGTTGCAGCACCATGACACTTCAAACAACCATTGTTCCGAATACTGATCGGATATTTATTCACCTCATGTGGCACCATTGGTGGCTGTTCCGCCCAGGTTCGCTCAATTCCACCTGCGATCTTTTCAATCTTCGCTCTCTTGGTTTTCACTGCATCACTGGTCAACGCCTTTGTACCGCGCAATGATTTCATTTCTGCACTGGCTGCACCGACAACCAGACAGGAGAGCACGATTCCTACAACAACATGAATACTCTTTTTCATCACTACTCCTCCCTGTTATGCCTTGACTACCTTGACTGCACACTTTTTGTAATCCGTCTCTTTCGATAGCGGATCAGTGGCATCCAGAGTAACCTTGTTGATCAGACGGCCCGCATCGAACCAAGGCACAAAGATCAACCCCTCAGGTGGTCGGTTACGCCCCTTGGTCTCCACTCGTGCCATAATTTCGCCTCGACGGCTGACCACTTTGGCGAACTTGCCACGACGCAGCTTTCTCTTCTTGGCATCTTTCGGGTGCATGTAGATCACCGCATCCGGGAATGCCTTGTAAAGTTCTGGGACACGACGGGTCATCGTACCGGAATGCCAGTGCTCCAATACACGGCCCGTTGAGAGCCAGAGGTCATACTCTTTATCCGGAGATTCAGCAGCAGGCTCATACGGGGCAGTGATGATGTTTGCCTTGCCATCCGGCTTACCATAGAAGCGCACACCCTCTCCCTCTTTCACATGCGGATCATACCCTTCACGGAAACGCCACAAGGTCTCCTTGCCATCAATGACCGGCCAGCGCATACCACGTGCATCATGGTATTTCTGGAATGATGCCATCTCATGCCCCTTCTTGATGATGTTATCTGCCGAGTTAAACATGCGGTACTCTTCAAAGAGCCCCTTCTGAACATAAAAGCCGAAGTGAGCAGACTCATCATTGTCATAGGCATTGCCCTGACCATCCTTCACATCCTCGGTCGGGAACTTGTTTACCTGCCCATTTTCAAACAGCACCTGATATAGCGTCTTGTCCTTGTACTCCGGCATCTTATCCAACAGATCCGCAGTCCATACCTCATCCATGCGGAAACGTTTGGCAAATTCCATCAACTGCCACACATCGGACTTGGATTCACCCGGTGCGGCAACCTGCTGACGCCAGAACTGGGTACGACGCTCTGCATTACCATAGGCCCCCTCCTTTTCTACCCACATGGCAGTTGGCAGAATCAGGTCAGCCGCCATCGCGGAAACCGTTGGGTAGGGATCGGAGACAACGATAAAGTTTGCCGGATTGCGATAGCCTGGAAAAGTCTCCTCATTGAAGTTGGCCGCCGCCTGTCCATTGTTATTACACATGATCCAGTAGGCATTGAGCTTGCCATCCTTCAACATACGGTTCTGCAGCACAGCATGGTAACCTGGTTTGGGAGGAATGGTCCCTTCCGGCAGTTTCCAGATTTTCTCGGCAAAGTCACGATGCGGTTTTTTCTTCACCACCAGATCTGCCGGCAGACGGTGTGCAAAGGTACCTACTTCACGCGCTGTACCACAGGCAGATGGCTGACCGGTCAGTGAGAATGGGCTGTTGCCCGGCTCAGAGATCTTACCCATCAGCAGATGGATGTTATAGACCAGACCATTCATCCAGACACCACGGGTGTGCTGATTCATCCCCATGGTCCAATAGGAGGCTACCTTACGATTCGGATCGGCATAGACCTTTGCCAGTTTCAGCAACTTGTCCTTGGGTACGCCAGACATCTCGGAGGTGTGCTCCAGCGTGTATGGCTCTACAGACTTCGCATACTCTTCAAAGCTGATTGGAGAAAGCTTGCCCTTACCCGGGTTGGCTGCAGCCTTTTCCAGTGGATGCTCCGGGCGCAGGCCATAACCGATATCCAGCGGAGTCTTCTTGAAGTTACAGTGCTTGTCGACAAACTCCTTGTTATAGGCCTTGTTTTGAATAATGTAGTTGGCAATATAGTTCGCAATGGCAAGGTCAGCCTGTGGTTCAAATATAATGCCGTTATCTGCAAGTTCGAAGCAGCGATGCTCGAAGGTTGACAGTACATGTACTTCACAATTCTCTTTTGTCAGACGAGTATCCGTCAGGCGAGACCAGAGAATGGGGTGCATCTCTGCCATGTTGGCGCCCCACAGTACAAATACATCGGCATGCTCCAGATCATCGTAACAACCCATCGGCTCATCAATACCGAATGCACGCATGAAGGCCCCAACTGCCGATGCCATGCAGTGGCGTGCATTGGGGTCAATATTATTGGAGCGGAAGCCGGCCTTCATCAATTTGGAAGCTGCATAGCCTTCCCAAACTGTCCATTGACCCGAACCAAACATGCCAACATGAGTTGGATCTTTCTTCAGTGCATCTTTCCACTTTTCCGCCATTACATCAAAGGCTTCATCCCAACTGACCTCTTCGAAATTTCCATCCTTGGCAAACTTGCTCCCGCGTTTACGCAGTAGCGGTTTTGTCAAACGATCCTTTCCATACATGATCTTGGATAGGAAATAACCCTTAATACAGTTGAGCCCTTTGTTCACGGGCGCATCGGGGTCCCCCTGTGTCGCAACCACGCGACCATCTTTGGTGCCAACCAACACACTACAACCAGTTCCACAGAATCGACAGGCTGCCTTGTCCCATCGAATGTTGTCCTGATCCAATCCATCCTTCGCCTGCACAATCCCAGGAATGGTGACCCCTGCGGTAGCTGCTGCTGCAGCAATCGCATTTGTCTTAATAAATGACCTTCTATCCATACTCATACGGCTGCTCCCCTTTCAGTTTCGATCTCTTCATAATGGTGATATATCATTGAGGTACTCAGTACCCCTTCGATGTTGGCAAAACCGGTAATGGTGTCAGCCATTGCGCTGTCATCATCCTGTTCCACCGTAACAATCAACTTGCCCTCCACCAAACCGCCATGAACTTCTGCTCCTGCATTCTGTTCAATAATCCCCTTTATTTTCTGGGAAAGTTCGGGCTTGGTATTTACTACTACACTACAAATATTCATCAAGAGTAGTCCCGATTTCTGCTATGCCAAAGACATAGGAAAAATTTATTATAAATTAGAGTTATCCGTAGATGAACGGAAACTTCTGGAAAATTCTGTAATAGTCCTGAGCACCACAGGTTTGATCTGGATCAATTCACTTTTAGATCACAAGAACACATAACTTATTCAATGAGTTACCTTAAAATCACATTTTACGGAAAAATATAATATAACTATGTGGAGCTATATTTACAACATTATTCTTGCTCTGAGCGGCTCTTAAGTGTCAGCGCACTAACAGGACAAGGAGCAATACAGGCACCACAGCCTGTACAATCTTCACTACTCAGCACCATCTGAAATGACCCTCCGACCCTGGGCTTAAACTGAAATACACTCTCAATGCACTGGTCCTTACAGATTTGACAGACCACCCCCTTCTGAGCGATACAGTCATGCCCAAGAATAAGCTCCAGCTCCCAGGGAGCAGCTGACTCGTTTTCCGAATCCAGCAATAAGGCACCCGGCTCGCAACAGCTGACACACTCCTCGCAGAATGTACACTCCCCCAACCGAAAATCTACAACGGGAAATCTTCCATTTCCCTCCACAATGATTTTTTCAGGACAACGCTGTATACACTCCCCACAACGAGTACAAGTCTCTGTAAATTGAAATTCCGGAAGTGCCCATGGCGGACGAAGTGGACGATTTCGACCACTGATATCTCCACGCAAAAACTGAGCGCGACTGATACTCTTTCGCTCTTCATCTGTTTTCGACTGCCCACCACGTTTTGACTTCAGAAAATCAAACATCGACTGTTACTCCACTTTCACTCAGCATGGACTCATGAGTTACCACACAAACTGCCATATAGGGTATGAAAAGGTTTGCAAATGGCACCATACTCATCAAATAAAGCAGCAGCGTAGAGAACTTGTGGCTACCAACCTCTCTCATTGTAGAGTGCTCCCTCACTTTTTTCTGATCCATCCATATACCAAGCACTTCGACCAATAATAGTTTACGAAACAGCAGGTACCCCAATATCAGAAGGATAAAGTGCCCTACTCCGGTAAACAACAATGGAGAGGCCAGCAACATCCCAAGCAGATATTTGAATGAAGCCATGCCCATCTCTGTCATCATAGCCACCATCGTCATACCATCCCGCAGTACAGGCCGCTGTGGATAATGGGCATGCCGGATATTATCAACAATCTGTTCTGTAAATAGTGACACCACAACCAGTACCAGTGGAGCAATCAGCAGGTACCCCAGAAATCCTGCAATGGCATGGAATAGGGCATTGACGACCCAGTATACCCAACCAGTACTGTGTAGTGATGAGAGCCACCCCGCAACCAACTCGTCCAATACCAAGTAAATTACAGAAAACACCAATACAACGACCACGGCGGCTATCAGAAAATAACGTAGATTCCGCCATGCAACCGCATCCATGAACCCCAGGTGAAATGCCTGAATGGCCTGTTTCATCATCGAAAGGAGAACCCATTGCACCACTGCTTTTCAAAGACAGTACTAGACGAGCTCTTTTTCCAGGGTTTCAAACTCAAGGTCCATTTGAGGAACACCATTACGCTCATCCAGATCAAACCGTTTTCTCTCTCCCGTTCTTCTATAACCTCTACGCTCATAGAAAGCAATCAACTCCTCTCTCAGTGTAATAACACTCATTTTGATTTTATGTGTCCTCCAGGTACGGACTACAAACTGCTCGATTTCAGCCATTACCCACTTTCCAATTCCCCTACCCTGCATCGTCGGATTGATTGCCAACATATTCAACTCTGAGATATCGCCTTGATGATGAAGGTGAACGGAAGCGATCAGTTCCTGATCTCGCAGACAGAGCAAGATGACGGAGTCTTCCTTTTCAACAAGCTCTGTAATTTCTTCACTGTCGGTTCTGTTCCCTTCCAGCAAGTCAGCCTCTGTGGTCCACCCTTTTCTACTGGAGTCGCCTCGATAGCAAGCATTGACATGACTGGCAATCTGCTCGGCTTCATCTGTAGTAGCTGTACGAAGTACCAATCTCTCCAAATCTGCTGGCTCACACTTAAGTTAGGATGTTGATAGCACCATTATAGAACCAACAGCCCGCCCGTTCATCAGCTGAAAAACATCACTCATCACCTCGACAGATCATTTGATCCGTTGATACAACTCGGCAGTACCATCCAGCAGAGAAGCAGTGCCGAACCGAAATCCCCAGCCAATCTTCAGTGCAATAAGCTACACTAAACCGTATATACTGCTGATATCATGCCGGATACCTGAATGATTTCTGAGTTACACCTCTCATATCATGCTCTATAGCTGATGACTGCATAATCAATACAACATTGTTACAGCATCTAACCACCTACACTCAGAGCCCAATTGCGATAAGCTGTATACAACCATGATGATGCGAACCCATTGAGCCAGAGTGATGCTATGTTAAAAAAAATACGCAATGAAGAGCTCGACAAGGTTCTCATCGAATTGGGCCTTGGCGAAGAGGAGCAGGAAGGCGACTCTATAAATAAACTTGACACAAACTACAAGATATTGATTGTAGATGACATCATGAGCGTGCGTGCTGGAATCAGAAAAACATTAACCACTGTCGGATTTAAAAATGTACGTGAGGCATCTGATGGTCGAGAAGCATTCAATATTATTCAAAATGACAGTATTGATCTGGTTCTATGTGATTTCATGATGCCTATAGTGGATGGCGCAGAATTTACAAAAAGAATGAAGGCAAGCAGCCGCTTCAAGAACATTCCAATTATTATGATCACAGTTGCCGCTCAAAAAAATGATGTATTACACGCAATCAAGGCTGGTGTTGATGACTATCTACTGAAACCATTTACACCGGACATGCTGCTGGACAAACTATCCAACTGCATATCCAAACTACATACGGGATAGACCATCCAACAACAACGAACCATAAAGAAATATAACTAGATGGATGAAATACATGCTACTGAAAAAACAGTAGACAATAATAGAATCCTGATTATTGATGATGACCATCATGTCCATGAAACATACGATAGCATTCTGAATGGAAACGAGATTGATATCTCAGAACTCCAGAAACTGGCAGGGAATGGGCCTGAAAACGCAGTAGATACAAGCCTGCGCTACCAGCTACTACATGCTTACCAAGGAGAAGAGGGGGTCGAGTTAGTCAGAAATTCACTATCTGCAAATCAACCCATTGCCGCAGCTTTTATAGATGTTCGCATGCCACCTGGAATGAGTGGCTTTGAGGCTGCAAAAGAAATTTACAAGATCGACTCTAGAATCCACATCATCATTTTATCTGCTTATAGTGATCACACTAAAAGTGAGTTTCGAGATGTAATACCAGAAAACCTCTATTTCCTACGTAAGCCCGCCCAACAGGAAGATATTGAGGATATTGCAATGAATACTGTTGCAATGTGGAATACACGGCATAGAGAAAATGAGAAAAATAGAATAAGCAAGGGTATGGCATATGAAAATGGTGCAATTTTATTTGGCTGCCAGACAGTTCATTTACTGGGTAATGCATCAAATGGAATCATGCGCAATACATACACACTTAAAAATATTGCATCACAGGTCTCCAAGCTCTCGATAGCAATTCATAAATCATTGGAGATGATTGAGCAGGGGGAACTTGAAGCTACCCATAAATTACTGCAGGCCATGGATAATACCATCAGCTCATCCATTGCAGAGTCGATTGATATTGAACTGGAGACGATGACAGAGTTTACAGAAGATATCAATCAAATCATAAAAATGATGAGATCAACCTGCAGTGAAGGAATGAACATTGATACATTTTCCTTATCTGAATTGATCTCAGATCTTGAGCTACAGATTGAACCACAACTGCTACAGCGAAAAATAAATTATACCATTGACTATACAAGAGATAGAGATTTCGCATTTAATCTCCCATATTATCCAATACTCAAGACAATTCTTGCAATAACGACCAATGCCATTGAGGCCATCGAGGAGGCTGAATCAGAAAATATTATTGGTCATGAAACAGGCCAGCTGAATATTTGCTGCACTACAAACAGTCCTGATTGGGGTCTTATAATCGAAATTACAGACAATGGCATCGGCATGGATTCCACTTGGATTGAGAAATCATTTTATATCAATACAACAACAAAGGATAAAAACAACCATAACGGACTCAGCCTACACAACGCACTTAATTTGATTCGCCATATGAACGGCAATATCAAATTGATCAGCAAAGGATATGGTCTAGGGTTGACGGCCGTCATAACCTTACCTATTGGCATGGACACGACCGCCGAACACCCCCGATAAATTATTCTTTATAAATCAATTTATTAGCACAATACGCCAAATAACAACAAGTATGAATCCTATTCACTATGGCCGATCTCTAATCCGGTAAGCAACTCATAGCCTTCTATATTAAACAGATGATCTGCCTCTACTCCATGCTCCAACACATAGGATCTCGCCGTTTCACATTTTGATTTCACTATTTCCAAGTCATCACTCATGATCTCCTGACCATCTCGAAAACTGTCTACCAATGAGTCAATGACATCATTGCAGCCATTAATCAACACAGTAGAAAGTACATTGATTCGATTATCCAATATAAGGATAATCGAATCCTCTATTTTTCCAGCCTCATATTTCAACTGTTCATTTTCTGGATCAATACCAGCTGATAACTCGATGCAACGATCAAGATAGGATTGCAGCACCTCATCACTTAACCCTTCAATCGTATCTATATTTTTGTAGTTTTCAAAGAATTCATGAAATTCAACAACACACCCTTCCATATAATCTGCCATTAGCTGCCTCTGTTCATCTGGAGCAGATTCGGGCATATTATTCGCATCAGTTGATGCCGGTGACTCATTTACATCCACCACAATACGTGCATCAGATGAGGCATCATATCCGACCAAGTCAAGAAAAGCGTCTCCTCCATCCCATAGTAAAAGCATCCCAACGATACCTACCAGAAAAATGGCAACCAGACCATCCTTTAGAGCCGATGTTACCCTGCCAATTTCTAAACTTGCTTTATCCTTTTCTGTTACTTGATTGATTTGTTGTTGAGACGGCTTTACATTGGTGGCAGCAGTCTTTTCATTTTTATCACCTACTTCCTCTTCATCCTTGATTTCTGCTATGTTTCCATTATTTTTAGAAGGTACGCTTGACCCAATCTGATCTTGTAGTTCACTCTCTTCTGTTTCTTTTTGAACATCAGCACTATCTATGCCTTCTTCTTCAAGCACATGACCCCCATCAACTTCCCCTACCTCTTCAGACAAGTTTGCTGATACATTTAAACGGTGCTCCTCTTTGTTTTTTTCAACCTCATTTGTACTATTTTCTATAAACTGAGTACTGAGCTCATCCTTCAGCTTGGTATATACCTCATTCCCTTTCTGCTCGATCTCTGCCAATATCTTTTCTGAGACCTCGCCCTGTAGTACCTCATCAATTGCCCGTTTTATCTGTGCTGGAATAACCTGTGCCTTTTTCTGTATTTCATATAAAGCCAGATGGGCTACCTCAGCTCGAAGTTTCTGTGCAATATCTTGCCTTACCTGTTGTGTGATTGCATTTACCTGTTTCTGGGCATGTGTCTGCGCCATCTGAGTGACAGTCTGTTCAGCCGTCTTATCTATTTCCTGTTTAATTTCCTGGGCAAGTGAATGTACCCTTTGATCGACTTGTGCTTGCACCTTCTGAACGACCGATTTCTCTACTGTTTTTGTAATTTCTTGATCCAGCTCCTCTGATATCACTTTCAATTGTCGATCAACTTGAGACTGTACTTCCTCTTCAATTACCCCTTCCAGCCCCGTTTTAATTGGTTCAATTGCCTGATCAACTGCTGTTCTGACTTCTTCAATGCTAATTGACTGCTCTTTCAGATTGCTCTGTTTTGGGCTTTCTGGTTCTATAATCTTTGCACTGAATCCTGCCTCATTGATTGACCTTCTGATCTTCTCCGCTTGATTTTCATCTTCTGTTTTTAATACGACTGTAGAGGGTTTCTGCAGTAGACTATTCAACCCCTTATCCGGAAGATTGAACTGTTTGGCCAAGGCCGCTTTTGCATCATCAAGAGATACCTCTTTCAGAAGCTCATTGATAAAGACGACTTTATATACTTGTTTCACGACCAGCCCCTATCGCTGTTGACTATAATTATGATCTCATGATCCAGAAACAACTGAACTGTAAAGCACAGCTCCAAAGGGTCTAGCGACCCAATACCTTCAATCTTTATCTTATATTCTTCTAGGACTTCTCTTAATTCACTACTTTGCCTCTGTCCAGAGCCCATCAACACCTATGTCAACCACACCATAGAACAGGCATACCTCTTAAATAATCAATACTGGTCACAACAGCCATCTTTTTCAGTCATTGCCGACCCTGGATCATTTATAGATAAAATTAACTCTTTGATAGACTGCATTAACAGCGACACAAAAAAACGGCCTATCCAGAATACTGAATAGGCCGCTACTCGACATGGTGGCCAGAGGTGGAATCGAACCACCGACACGAGGATTTTCAGTCCTCTGCTCTACCAACTGAGCTATCTGGCCAATCGCTTCTACAACAATTGAAGGGAGCGGATTAGACCGCAATAGCGCCCTCAAGTCAAGAGGTAGTCTTGTCCAATATGAAATGGCCCTGAAGCGAGGCCGTCATTCCAACGTGA
>CAYFOR010000032.1:0-25957 GCA_964344785.1 uncultured Piscirickettsiaceae bacterium | reverse complement strand
AAAATATGTGCGAGTCAGCCGTTGAAATGACCGTTTGGTGAATAAGGCGGGTTCACAACTCTTCATAAAGGTTCACATATCGCTCTACACAGTCATCCAGTGTAAAGTCATCTGATATGAGCGCCTTTCCCTCCGCCCCCATCGCAGACCGACGCGCAGGGTGGTGAGCCAGTTTCAGGATCGCCTCACCGATCGCCCCGGGCTCGTGCGGTGGTACCACATAGCCACTGACACCACTCTCAACAACCTCGCCATTCCCGCCAACATCGGTTACCACCATTGGCAGTCCACAAGCCATCGCCTCCAGAAGGCTGTTGGAAAAGCCCTCTTCATGAGAGACCAACAGACCGATATCCGCACAGGAGAGCAACCGCTCAACATCACGTCGCTGCCCCAAAAAGCGCACATTATCCATAATCTGGAGCGCCATTGCCTGTTGCTCCAATATCTGTTGCAGCGCCTGATCACGCCCTACACAGAGGAGACACCACTCCTGCTGCATGGTCATGGCAATTTCACCCAGTGCGGCAATCAAGTCGGCATGCCCCTTGTATGGAATCAGGTTGGCTACAATGATGAGCACCAGAGTTTTCTCGTCGATACCCAGTTCGTCCCTGATTTCTCCCCGCCTGGGGAGGCTGGAGAAGCGCTCAAGATCAATACCATTGTAGAGCAGTCGACGATATGCCTTGCTAACTCCTTCCATTTCCAGGTCCTGCATCACCGCCTTCGAGTTGCCAACCACCCGGTCCATCCTCTGATGAAGCACTTTCTCGATCCTTGTCAATAGAGGGTACCGTTGCTGGTAGTGGTTTCGGCTGCGCCGACTCATCAGACGGTAGGGAACAGGGGTGAGGAGCGAACAGAGTCCCCCCAGCAGATAGGCCGTGGGGAGGAAAAAGTGGGCAACCCGTGGCCTCCAACTGACCATTACCCACCAGAGACTCAGTGTTGTAAACAGCAAGGTCAGCGGTTTGCGAACCATACCGGGAAGTCTGCGCAGCAGTGAGTGGGCGGGAACCGTAGTCACCGGCACTCCCCCACGCTCCATCTCGTCGGCCAATACACCACGATGCGTCAAGGCGTAGACGCGTGGCTCAAAGCCGTGCTGACACAAATTTGGCAACACCTGCAGTAGATGGCTCTCTGCACCGCCAACATCCAGGGCACCAATCACCACCAGGATTCGGCCTCTTTTCTCAGCCATGGAGAAGCTGTTCTGCAATGCGCCCTGCCGCCTTCCCTCCGCCATAGAGCGCAGTCACTTCCTCCCCCGGTGACCGTGCAGCATCCGAAATGGCTGTAGCAACCTCCTCTGATGACATCTCTCCGGCCAGTCGATTCCAGCCATGCTGAACCAGCTCTACCCACTCGGTCTCCTGTCGTAGTGTGACACACGGAATGCGGAAGAAAAAAGCCTCTTTCTGGACCCCGCCAGAATCTGTCGCCACGACCTTTGCCTGTCGCTCGAACTGCAACATCTCAAGATAACCCAACGGCGGCAGCAATTGCAGTCGACGCTCTGTCTCCTGCAACAGCCCCTCTCTCTGCAGTGCCTTGCGGGTACGCGGGTGAAGTGGAAGCGCCACATCATACTCATCTGCAGCTAGAAACAGCCCCCCCATCAGGGTGCGCAAACGCTCCGGTGAGTCGGTATTTTCTGCTCGATGGAGCGTTGCCAATACATACTCACCCGAGGCAAAGCCAGCACGGTCAGGTGCCTCCATGTGCGCTCCGGTCAGTCCTCCAAAGTACAGAGCGGCATCGTACATCACATCGCCGACCATGCTCACCTTTGCCTGATCAACCCCTTCGCGCTCAAGGTTGACCAGTGCAGCATCGGTGGGAACGAACAGTCGATCACTCAGATGATCCGCCATCACTCGATTGACCTCTTCCGGCATCTTGCGATTGAATGAGCGCAGGCCCGCCTCGATATGGGCCACCGGGATGTGCAGTTTGGCAGCCGCCAGTGCCCCTGCCAGCGTGGAGTTGGTGTCGCCATAGACCACCACCCAGTCAGGGTGTTCCTGAATCATCACCCGCTCCACCGCCTCAAGCATCTTTCCGGTCTGCTCGCCATGAGAACCGGAACCGATCTCAAGGGAGTGATGTGGCTGCGGTATCTGCAACTCCCGAAAGAAGACGGCCGACATGTTTTCATCATAATGCTGCCCGGTGTGTACCAGACACTCATTGATTCCATCGTATTCACAGAAAGCCTTCGATACCGCCGCAGCCTTGATGAACTGCGGTCGCGCCCCAACCACGGTTAGAACCTTCATGCTTTCAACCTTTACAAACGTTTATGGAGCGGAACTGAAGGCACACTATTGATATCTTCCGCCAAAAAAGAGAGCAGCAATTGCATGCCCAGAATAATCGGAAGTGCTGCCAGAAAAACCGTACCAGCAGTCGCCTCCACTCCTGTCTCGATGCTTCGTCCCCACTGTGAAAGCCCGAAAAGTATTCCACCCGGAACCAACGCCAACGCCAACAGCAGCTCCAGGGATCCTGCACTGAAGCCACGCAGAAAGTAATTGTAGAGAATCCGTTTCAGGGTATTGCGCAGGTGCCCGAACAGAAATCTCGGGATTATTCTGCCGATACGCAGATTGCTCTTCTCATTCCCGTAGCGCGCCCGCATCGGAATATCGGTCACCACGGCGCTGACGATATTGAGCCGAAAAAGCATGTCAGTCTCATAAAAATAACCCTTGCTGATCTTTTCAAACGGCAGTTCCTGCGCCACTTTGGTGTGAATCGCAGTAAACCCGTTGGTTGGATCAAACAGGTTCCAATATCCGGTAGAGAGTTTGGACATGAAGGAGAGCAGTGCATTTCCAAACAGCCGAACCATCGGCATCTGTCGTACCCCCTCCAGATCGTGGAAACGGTTTCCCTTGGTGTAGTCGGCATCGCCTTCAACAATAGGCCGGATGATTCTGGGGATCAATTCCGGTGCCATCTGACCATCTCCATCCAGTTTGACGATAATATCTGCGCCCCAATCGATTGCTGCTCGATAACCACTCATGGTAGCCGCCCCGACCCCCTGGTTTTTTTCGTGGTAGAGCACCACCACCCGTGAATCCTCCACCTCTTTCTCAATAAATGCACCTGAACCATCAGGACAACCATCATCTACACAAAAGATCCGCTCAACCTCGTCACCAATTCCAGCAATTACCATAGCCACCTGTGCAACCACACGATAACAGGGAATCACCACCGCAATGGACGGTGAACGCTCTTCGCTGTCAACACTGCTATGATATGGGCTATTCATTGATCCTGCCGTGCTCATTTCAATCCGGTCATGCTGGAGTCATCACCACTGCGAACAACATTGCGCAACAGTACACTGGCACCCAGTGCAGCGACCAGGATCAGTGGCAAAATCACTGGTGCGCGGTAGCGCCAATCGTAATCCAGCAGCGTCACGCTGTGAAACAGTGCCGTTACCAAGACGAAAGTAAAGCAGATCTGCACCAACCACTGCTGTTCCTGGCTCAATGAACTGCTTTGTCGCAGGCTCTCCCACAATGCTATCGCGGAAAAGAGGTAAAGTGGCGGTAAAAACAGCAGATTGAGTAGCATATGGAGAAGACTGAACCCCTCTACCGTGGGTGAAAAGAAGTAGAGGAACCGTAACAGAAACACTTCCAGAAACCCGCCATAATTCTGGGGTGGGGGTACCACATAGGTGATTGGCCGGTCATGCACCACCGCCCCCTCTGCCAGATACTGTCCCAGATAGTCGAGTGCGCCCACATAATCAAAAGCCCCGGTGGCAGGAAGGTCCCCCCACTCTCGTGCCAGATAGATCAGATAGAGTAGTGACAGCGTCGCAACAACGGCCAGTGAGCCCAACACCAGCCAGTATCGCCGCCTCGATCGGGCACTGCCGACGCCAAACAGAGCCAGTGCCAGCACCGTAATCAGCGTTACCCCCCACAAGGTAATTGTTGTGGGGCGATAGATTGAAAGGGCCATCAACAGGATCACGGTGGCTGCCGCCCAACGCCACCGCGATTGCCCCTGAGCAGTCGCAGCACGCCAAAGCAGGTAGACCGTGAAAAAGGTGAGCACGATATAGATGGCATCGGTTAGTGCGTAAGCGGCCCACTGCAATGCCTCAAACGAGGTCAGAAAGAGTACGAACGCAACCACCAGCCCCGATCTGCCGCCACCAGTACTCTGCACAGTGCGCAGCAACAACCACCCTGCTGCGGCATACCCTATCCAGTTGACCGCCAGCAATCCATTGATCCATTGCCCATCCAAAACCACCTTCAACAGCGCCACGAGCAGTACATAAAGCGTATATTGCCCATCCAGTGACGCAAGCAGTGCTCCAACTCCCAGGCCATCATCCAGAATGTAACGGGCAGCCAACTCCTCGTAGTCATCCGTATCAAGACCAATCCTTGGGCCATAGCTGTAGACAAAGAGGCCATGAACCGTCACCAGCAACAGATAGAGCTGCAGCAGATAGCGTTCACAAAAACGCTCAACCTTGTCGACAATAATCCCAAACAAACGCACTTTCTTCTGCAAGCCCTAACAATTCGCACCATGGTGAAACAGCGCGGAACAGTACCATATTGTTATAATCGTGTATTCAATAACCCTGCAGTAACCACTGAACACCCACGTGACAACTTCCATACTCGGTATTTCCGCCCTCTATCACGATGCTGCCGCTGCAATACTGGTGGATGGCAAGCTGGTCGCCGCTGCCCAGGAAGAGCGTTTTACCCGTATCAAACATGACGAGGCATTTCCCGTCCACGCAATCCAGTACTGCCTGCAAGAGGCTGGGCTGAAACCGGATGAAGTGGACTACATCGGCTTCTATGACAAACCCTTTCGCAAATTTGACCGCCTGCTGGAGACCTACCTCGCCTTTGCCCCGGTCGGCTACCGTTCCTTCTCCAGAGCGATTCCCGCCTGGTTGAAGAGCAAGCAGTTTGTCCCGCGCCAGATCGAAAAGGTGATGGGCAAGAGCGCAAACAACAACTACGTATTTCTTGAGCATCATGAATCCCATGCTGCCAGCGCCTTCTTCCTCTCCCCCTTTGACGAGGCCGCCATTCTCACTTTGGACGGTGTTGGTGAATGGAGTTCAGCCTCCCTTGGAACCGGTCGTGGAAACCGCATCTCGCTACACTCGGAAATGCACTTTCCACACTCACTGGGCCTGCTCTACTCGGCCTTCACCTACTACACCGGCTTCGAGGTGAATAGTGGGGAATACAAGATGATGGGGCTTGCCCCCTTTGGAGAACCCACTTACTACCAACAGATTCTGGAGCGGCTGATGGACCTGAAAGAGGATGGCTCCTTCCGTCTGGATCTCTCCTACTTCAACTACTGCCAGGGGTTGACCATGACCTCACAGCGGTTCCATCAGCTCTTTGGAGCCCCCCCGCGTGCGCCGGAAGCCCCCATTACCCAGCGCGAAATGGACCTTGCCGCCTCCATTCAAAAGGTGACAGAGGAGGTCGTACTGCGTACAGCCCGCCATCTCCACGCCACGACCGGCATGAAAAAACTCTGCCTTGCAGGAGGCGTGGCACTCAACTGCGTTGCCAACGGCCGTCTGTCAAGAGAGGGGCCATTCGAACAGATCTGGGTGCAGCCTGCCGCCGGAGATGCCGGTGGAGCGGTTGGCGCAGTCACCTTTATCTGGCACCAGTTGCTGGAGAATCCGCGTGTCACTCAAATACCGGACAGTCAGCATGGCTCACTACTTGGCACACAGTACAGTGATGATGAAATCGAATCTTTTCTCCGTGAAAGCGGCGCCAGCTACCGCCACGTAGAGCACGATGATGCACTCTACGACGAGATCTCCCATGAACTGGACAGCGGCAAGGTGATCGGCTGGTTTCAGGGGAGAATGGAGTTTGGCCCCCGTGCTCTCGGCAACCGCTCGATCCTCGCCGATCCACGCAAACCGGAAATGCAGGCCACCATCAACCGCAAGGTAAAGTTTCGTGAAGGGTTTCGTCCCTTTGCCCCGATCATCCTGTCGGAATATGCACACGACTATTTCCAGATGGAGCCGGGTCAGGAGAGCCCCTACATGCTGATGGTGGCCCCGGTACGAGAAGAGATCCGACTCCAGACCGATCAGCCGCAGGAGACCTCTCTGAATCAGATCCACCAGGTACGCTCCATCATCCCTGCAGCAACCCACATCGACTACTCGGCGCGTGTTCAGACGGTGGACCAGACCCGCAATCCCAGACTCCGCGCCCTGATGGAGCGTTTTCACCACATCACCGGCTCCCCCGTACTGCTCAACACCAGCTTCAACCTCGGCTGGGATCCGATCGTTGAATCACCACAGGACGCCTACCACACCTTCATGGCCAGTGAGCTGGATCTGCTCTGCATCGGCAACTGTATCCTCAGGAAGGAGGAGCAGCGTGCGGTGATCGACGCCAGAGAGGGTCGCATTCTGCGTGACAAGCTGATCAGCCCCTGCTGCAGTGCCGGGCTGAAAGAGACGGATGGCGAAATGCACTGTGATCAATGCGGCCACGCCTATCCAATGGAGGGAGAAATTCCCCTGCTCTTCTGGCCCCACCAGAGTTTCGATGACAGCCAGGACGTCACCGAAACCGTCAAGGCATTTTACGAAGAGACCCCGTTTCCACACTACGATGACAATGAGACGGTTCGCTCACTCATCGACAAGTCACGCAAGCGCTTCTATGCCAAGCGGCTGGACGACACACTCCCCTACAATGGGGATATCCTTGAGGCTGGATGTGGCACCGGGCAGCTCTCAAACTTCCTCGGTATCTCCTGCCGTCGGGTCGTGGGCACCGATATCTGCTTGAATTCCCTGAAGCTGGGCAACACATTCCGCAGTGAACAGGGACTGGATCGTGTCCGTTTTGCCCAGATGAACCTCTTTCGCCCGATATTCAGGAGAGAGTCATTCGATACCGTCATCTGCAACGGGGTTCTTCACCATACCAGTGACCCCTATGGCGGCTTTCAGTCCCTGCTCACCCTGCTGAAACCGCAGGGATATATCATCATCGGGCTCTATAACACCTATGGCCGACTATTGACCGACCTGCGCCGACAGCTCTTTCGACTCACCCGTGGCAAGCTGAAGCTGATCGATCCCATTCTTCGCAGGTCCGGATTGAGCGAAGATAAACGCAAGGCGTGGTTTGCCGACCAGTACCAGCACCCACATGAGTCAAAGCACAGCTTTGACGAGATCCTGGAATGGTTCGATGAAAACGATATTGAATTTATACGAGGCATCCCGGCCATGCGTCTGGAAGATGATGGTATGGCGGGTCATCACCTGTTCGAACCACAGCCACGCGGGAGCGTTCTAAACCGCTTTTTTGCACAACTGGCCGAGATTTTTGCTCCGGGACAGAAAGAGGGCGGCTTCTTCATCATGATCGGAAAAAAGAAGAGATGAACAGTGAAACCCGAACCCCCACAGGCACAGAGCTGAACTGGTTTGGCCTGATTGTACTGCTCTTTTTTACCATTATCGGTACCCTGGTGTTCACTTTTGGCGAGAATCTGTCTGTTGCAATGGTACTCTGGGGATCTGGAGCAGCACTCACACTGCTCTACTACCTGACCCCCCCATTCCGCCTTCCGCTCTACCGCTTCTGGATGTGGATTTTTACCCCGATCGGTGTTGCCATTTCACATCTGCTGCTGGGTGCAATCTATCTGTTCATTCTCACCCCTACCGGGGTGATGATGCGCCTATTGGGGAAGGACCCGATGAAACGCCGCTTCGGTAATGTGTCCAGCTACTGGATTCCTCGCGAAGGGAAGCCTCCCATCACTCACTATTTCCGCCAGTTTTAACACCAGGAACCCATTTATGAACAGGCCATCCAACGAGAAGGAAGAGTTCCTCCAGCATGCGAAATCGGGCTCTACCAGCCTCATCGGTGAATATCTCCATATGCTTCGCACCACCAAGAAATGGTGGCTGATCCCGATCATCATCGCACTGCTCTTTGTCAGCATCTTTATCGTTCTCAGCAGCACGGCCGTGGCACCTCTCATCTACACCCTGTTCTAGTCAGCACTGTATATGGAGTGAAAGATGAAGGCTCGCCTGATCATCCTCGGCTTCTCCCTGCTACTCTCCTTCGCAATGGTAGAGGGAGGGCTGGCGGCACTCACGGCAATCACTTCATTCTCCATCAAGACCCCATCCTATTCGTTGGAGAATGTGCGAAGTGGCCATTCGTTCGTTGCGGACCTCAACCAGGACTTTGGTGTCTGGCACCGCCCCAACCATCGCTACCGACACCAGAAGGCATGTTTTGATGTCACCTACCAGAGCAATCGTTTCGGTGCACGTGATCGGGAACGGTCTCTGACATCCAACAAGGGACGCACCATTCTGCTGGGGGATTCCATGACAGAAGGGTTTGGTGTGGTTTCCGAAGCGCGCACTGGAGATCTGCTGGAGAAGCGACTCGATCGCGAGTTCCTCAACTTTGGTACCAGCGGCAATTTCGGGACCACTCAGCACTATCTGCTCTACAAGACTCTCGCCAAACAGTTTCAGCATGATCAGGTCGTAATCGGTCTCATCCCCTCCAACGATTTCCTCGACAACGACTACGAATATGGCAAGGCCGCACATGCCAGCCGTTATCGCCCCTACTTTCATGGTACCCACCCTCACTACGAACTCACCTATTTTCGGAAGAGCCTGGGGCAGAGCCGATTTGGCCATGAGGGAGGAGCCATGGATCTGGCCAAGCTGCTTCTCAGCGAGTTCACCTACGCCTACAACGCACTGGCTCTGCTGATCGACCTGACTGCACAGACCCGTCAGCTCGACTACTCCGGTTACTATGACTTTGAGGAGACGCAGTGGTTGCTGATGCAACATACCCTGAGCCTCATCCAGCAGGAGGCAGAGGGGCGACCGGTTGCCCTGGTTGCGATGCCGGTGCGTACCGACTTTGTCCGTTATCTGGAGAGCGGAAAGGACGAGCCGCCCCTGTCCACACGACTGAGGGCGTATGCCGCACAACAGGGGATGCGATTTGTCGACCTCCTCCCCGCCATGTCAGCCTATCCAGCAGGCTGGGAAGCGCTGTTCCTTACCTGTGACGGCCACTGGAATGAGCAGGGGCACACCGTGGCCGCAGAACAGCTACTCAAGGCACTTTACTGAGCCACTACCCCCTCCCCCTGCAGGTACTCCGCCATGATCTCCGCCATCATGCGATACCCCGCTGCACTGAAATGGGCGCTGCAATTATTGAAAAGCTCACAGGGATCTCGCCCCTGGAGGCGTTTCATCATCTCTGCGCCGAAATCCACCACCGGCACTCCTCGCTGTCGCAACTGCTGCAATAGCGGTTCATAGACCCACGCTCCATGACGCTGGTAGTACTGCAGATCATTGCCGGAGGCAATCACGGAGACAACCGGCACCTGACCACGTTGGCGTGCAGTCTCGACAAACGCCTCCATGATACGCAGCGTCAGCTCCACTCCCTGTCCGACATGTTCCTTGCTATAGAAGTCACGATACCAGGGGTAGCCAAGCAACACGGCACGCACATGAAAATGACCCAATGCCTGCAACAGGGACAATGAGTAGGGAAACTCCAGACGCAGCGCCCCCCACTCCTCTCCCGGAAGAAAGAGATCGTGGTCGAAGAACCGCTCCGGTTTCTGTGCCAACTGTGGATAGTGCCCATCTGCAATCTCCGGCATCGGAAGCAGTTCGACCCCCCCCTCTTCGGTCAGCAGAAAACGGGGCTTGAAGCCAAGCGGATTGCCTGGATAGAGCAGTTGGCGATAGCGATTGAGATTGCGCAGAATATTCTCTGCCAAGTGGTTGAGAACAACAACAGGGGCCCTCTCATTCTCGGCCTTGCGATAGCGCAGATAGGCTTGATCACTACCGTACCCACCTACTCCATAGTTGGCGACACGGCACCCGAGAAGCTGAGACAGACGGTTCCCCCAGGCCGACTCCGCATCCACCTCATCACTCCAGGTGAAGGAGTCCCCATAGAGGGCGACACAGTTGGGGCTAGTGGCCAGATCGGGGTAAGCCGGTGTGACGCGACTACCGCTCTCATCCCGTTCACCGCCCTGTGTCACACTCAGCAGAGAGGGCCATCCCAATAGCGGATCACGTTGGGCAAGGTATGTCTGGTAATCGGCATCAGGCCTTGCCTTGTAGAAGACCCCCTGCGACTGCAGATAGAGCCCGCCTACAAACGATATCCCCTCCATCACAACCACAACAGACAATGCCGTCAGCAGCACCAGAATGATTCGTCGGGAGCCTTTCACCGCTTCAACCAATCACGTTGTAGATCGTGACCGTACGTTTCACCTTCAGCCAGTGCAGAAAATTGAGCCAGCGGTCTTCACAAAAACTGCGCCCGATATCCAGCTCCTCCTGAAACTGTTGATGATAATGACGAGAACTGAGTGAAACCGCATGACGACGAAAGTCGGCTAGGTATTCCGGAAGATAGAGTGGATCACTACGTTTTCCCATCTCCAGCCAGAGCTTATAGTCGAAGGCGAGCCGGTAGTTGGTATCAATTCCACCAATATCTCGCCACAACGTGGTACGCCAGAAGGTGGCAGGCTGATTGATGAAATTCTCTGTGAGCAGGCGATTATAGCTGTATCGCCCTCCCATCAGATTGATATAGAAGGTGATCAGCCTGCGTATCTCCTCTCCTGCCTCATCAATGGTGGTGCAGCGACCGGTGAGCCAGTCTCGCTGCGGTTGATCCTGAAAGACCCTGCACACCTGCTGCAGTGCCCCGGGGCGCAACAGATCATCTCCGTTCACCCAGCCGGCAATCTCCCCTTGGGCTGCCTCCATACCCTGATTGATCGCATCCCCGAGAGAATTGTCTGCAGATGAGATTACCCGCAGTTCATCTCCATATTCGGCCAGCAGCTCCAGTGTTCCATCGGTAGAGCCTCCATCCTTGACGATATACTCCAGCTCAAACTCACCACGCTGTGCCAGTATGCTCTCCACACTCTGGCGGAGGTAGCGGGCACTGTTCAGCACCGGTGTCACAATGGTAATCTTCATTCAGCCATCCATTGAAAAATGAGGCGCATGATCAAACTCCCCTGCCGCCACCCGATCACCCAACGGCGCAGCAACCCCCATTGCCATGACTCCTTCCAACTTGCGATACGTGCCTCTCCTGTTCAACCAGAGCAGCAGGCTGGTAAGGAGACCGGTATTGGGAATTCGGCAGTATCCTCCCTTGACATCAAAATCATAGGGGTGGAGATAACTCCATGCCATTCCCTGCTCCTGCGACAACATTCGAAGGGTCCACCAGAGTGGAAGATAACGCAGATAGACCCCACCCAGATAGGGCAACTGCTTGCCTAGAAAGCGGGCTGTGGGAACGGGAAGCTCCAACAAACCCTGTTGCCAGCGGAAAGGAGACGAAGGTGCTCCGGGAAATCCAAACATCGGGTTGGCGGCAGGCAGCACACTGGAGGAGTAGCGAAACCCCAATGCCATCAACGCATCCACTACCCACACCGTATCTGGCACAAGCGAGAAGGCGGGTGCCCGAAAGCCACCGACTGCGGTACCGCTGATATCTTCCAGCAGTGCCTTGCTGTCACGGCTCTGTGACAGAAACCGGGTCGGCGCCTCCAACGTGAGATGAAGATGGTCATGAGAGTGGAAGGCGATCTCATGCCCCTCTGCTGCCACTTTCCGAATCAGCTCCGGTTCACTTTCTGCAACAGCCCCCACCACAAAAAAGGTGGCCTTTGCACCATGCCGGTCAAGATACGCCAACACATCATTCGTGACCTGAGGGAATCGTCCCCTTGCAGTGCCATGTGGGCAGTGCTCTTCGAGATCAAAGGTAATGGTTGTTGCCATCAGTAATCTGCCAGATAACGGCTGAGACGGGGGCCGATAACATTGACCAGAGGCGAGGGCAGCCTGCGCCAAACCTGCTGAGCAAACCGATATCTACTGTAGATCTCTCCTTCCGCAGAAGACATCAGGCAAATCGGCACCGGTTGTGCCCCCCACTGCCTTTTAAAACGGTACGAGTTTCCCCCCAGAGGAGAACGCCCGAAATCGAAGAGGGTATCCTTACGCGCAATACTCTCTTCAATGGCTCGCCAATAGAGTAGATGATTGGGACATGCACTGCTGTAGCGTGGATTGGAACCCGCCCAGGGTACCCAGGTTAGATCACTATCCTGCACCACTACCAGTGCAGCCGCCAGTTGGCCCTCAACATATGCCTGATAGCAGCGTGCATCAAATCGCTCCATCAACAGTGAAAAGAGTCTACGCGGCAGTACAGGTGCACCATAGCGATGCATGGTGTGGGCGAAAACCGAGTAGAAATGCGCTACATCTGTTTCACTACTGCCAACCACAACCTCTACCCCGCTTTTCATTGCCTTGCGTACCTGATTGCGGCACTTGCCGCTGAGCCTCTTCTCCCACACCGCCTCTCCACCCTCAAGCGTGAGACGCATGGTCACAGGGCTCTGCTCTTTCAGCGGTCCATCCGGATCGAGAAAACGGATCAGGTAGTTCTCGTCAGAGACCTCCGACAACAGCCTCTGCGCAGCCATACGGTCGAGATCACTGTAGTTGAGCAGAGGAAGGTACGAGAGGGTGATACCACCTGCAAGCCTCGGTACTTCCATCCACTCTCCCCGTCTACGATAGCCATAGAGCTCCATCAGCATCTCTCGCCAATGGGTGATAAAGGGCTGTGAGTGAAGCAGGTGTGCCACTTAAGCCGTCGCACCTGTCAATGTTTCGAGACGCTCTACCACCGCCTCCCAAGTGAAGTACTCCTTCACCATTTTCTGCCCTCGTCGTCCCATCGCCGTACGCAATTTCTCATCCTGCAGCAGCGTTATAATTCGCTCTGCTACCTGCTGCGGCTCATTTTCCAGTACATACCCCGCCCCTGCCTCAGCCACCTCGGGTACATTGCAGTAGCGACTGATCACGCAGGGCAGGCCGGATGCCGCTGCCTCCAGAACCGACATGGGCAACCCCTCATCATAAGAGGTGAAGGCATAGAGCTCCGCATCTGCCAGTGCCTCTTTTAACGTATCTCCCTGCTGCAAACCGGTAAAGAGGACAGCATCACCCACCCCTTCAGCAGCAATCACCTGCTTAACCGAAGAGAGGTGACCATCATCCGGCCCCACAATCGCCAGACGGGCACCTGGAATCTTCTGCAGCACCTTGCTGAAGGCACGCACCAGAATATCGATTCCCTTGATACGGTGGATTCTGCCTACATAGAGCACCAGAGGATGATTCTCCAGGCCAAAGCGGTTACGGAATCGACCACGAAACACTTCAGTCCCGACAAACTCTTGCAAATCCACTCCATTGGGGATCCGCTCAATCCGTTTGTGATCGATATGCCCCTGCAGCACCAACTCCTCCTCGCGGGTGAGTGCCACTGCAAAGTGGGCATGTTTGAGAATGTGCCTTTTTCGAGCAAGAAAGAACTGCTTTATCCAACGCTTTGCCTCTACCCGTGTTGGGTTGAGTACACCATGTGGAGTCACTGAATAAGGCACACCTGCCGATGCGCAGATACGCGCACCATCGGCGGTAAACTGGGTAAAGAAGTCGTGAAGAAAGATAAAGTCATAATCACCTGCATGTTGGCTCAACCACTTTCTGTATCCCCACACCCGGAAATAGTTGAAACGATAGGCAAGGAAGTTGCTGAGCACCCGGAAACGTACCACCTCTACCCCTTCTCTCACTTCGTGTAACGGACCTTGATAGCGTCCATGCGCATCCAGCACATCACTGGTACAGACGGTCACTTCATGGCCACGTGCTGCCAAATGAACCGCACGGGCATAGACCCCCTTCACCGGTCCACCATAGGAGTAGGCGGGAACAAAGTAGGGCACAACAAAAAGATACTTCATATACGCAGCAGCTTCGCCTGCAAATCGAAGCAGTGAGGTAGCCCGCAAGCCCGGGGCATCACGAATATCCCTGTATCCAATCCTCTATTCATCTACCTGCCTCACCCATCCAATTTTTGCCCATTCCGGCTACAGCCTTTACCATATCGGCACTTTCCTGCCAGCCATCCTCTCAATGAATCCACTACGCCATATTTTACGTCTTTTGAAGCGAGACTCCTTGGCCCTTGATACGCTGATCGTCATGACGGGAAATCTCATCGCGGGAGTGAGTAATGTCCTCTACTACTTCGTGGCGGGACGGCTACTTCCAGTCGCTGAATATGGTGCACTTACTGCCGTCATCTCCTTCACCACCCTTTTTCTGCTCGCATTCAGCCCGCTGCAGATCGCCCTGACACGCAGTTATGCCCAGCACCTGGGATTACAGCAGACCGACCAGGCAACAACCCTGATGCACGAGAGTCAGAAAAAGATCTTTCTTGGTGGTGCCCTGCTGCTGCTCTGTGGGATTCTGATGGCAGAAACCTTCGCACATTTCCTTCAGGCCAGTCCCCGACAGCTTGCCATTGGAGCAGCGATTGTTACCCTCTCGTTACTCACTATCAACTATACCGCCTTTATCAATGCCCATCAGCGCTTTGCCCCATTTGCGCTCTTCTGGGCACTCTCCGCCATGCTCACGCTGGCAACCGGGAGCCTGTTGATGTTAAACGAGGGCACCGCCGTGGAGGGTATGACGGGTCTCCTGGCCGGCCCGGTACTACTCTTCATCGCTACCGCCTGGCTCAGTGGACGACAGGCCAAAGCTACCGCCAGCCCTCCTCACGAGCAGGAAGAGGGAACGCCTTCTCATCCACTTCAACATCTACTGCCTTCACTGTTGGCAGTGGCAGCATTCGCCTCGCTCACCAATATCGATATGATTCTGGTCAAACACCACTTTGAACCGGATATGGCGGGTTACTACTCTCTCGCCCAGACCCTGGGGAAGATCACCCTTTTTATCCCTTTCACATTGGCCACCGTGCTACTGCCAAAAAGTGTCATTGCTCACATCAACGAAGGTTCTGCTCAGCACCTCCTGACTCGTGCACTGTGGATATCGGGGTTGCTGTGTGCGTTTGCGGTAGCCTTGCTTTTCCTCTTCACTGATCTGGCCGTGACCCTGCTCAGTGGTGAGCCTCACGCTGATACACTTCCGCTGGTCCCCCCATTCGCACTTGCCATGATGTTCCTCTCTCTCACCTGGGTCACCATCCACTACGCCATCGGCATCGGCTATTTTGGTTTCGTCATGCCGCTACTACTCTTCGCCTTTCTGGAGGGAGGAGCCATTGCCTTTTTCCACACATCACTTCAGGAAGTGGTAACCATCCTGCTGTTGGCATCGATTGCCACCTTTGGGACATGTTATTTCACCGTTTACCGTCATCACAGGATGGTATTGGCCGAACAGGCGGTCACAGACTAACGACGCTGGGTAGCGATCCAGATCCCACCGCCCAGCAGGCCACTGGCAAGCATGACGAAGCCAAACAGTACTGAAACGGCCAGTGCCATCTCCGCTGAAACGCCAACCAACCCCAGCCCCACCACCATGGCTCCCTCACGCAACCCCCAGCCACCGATGGAGATTGGTACCATCGAGATAAGAAGAACAACGGGATAGATCGAAAAAATCGCCACATAGCCGATCTCTGCATTGAGAATCCAGCCCACGTAGGCGAGAGAGAACAGTACCCCCAACTGTACAAACAGCGATATGGAAGTAACCTCCAGCAGCGCCTTTCGTTTGTGCAGCAGAGACCAACTGCCGCGACAGAGCGTGTCCCACTGGCGCAGCAGAGGCATCTGACGCAATGATTTTGGAAAGATCCCTGCAGAGAGAAACAGCACGATCGCTCCAAGTCCTGTTGCAACCAGTAGTGCCGCTGACCAGAAAACACCCCCGCCTTTTGTCAGACTCCACAAGCCAAACAACGCCACGACCGAAAACATCAGCATCGCCCAGAGCCCTGCCAGACGATCAATCACAACACTGCCGGCAGCCACCTTCCAGCCGATTGATTCCTTGCATGCATAACGGATTCGAATCAGATCGCCACCAATCGTGGAAGGCAGTGCCTGATTGAACAGAAGACTCAACATCATGACCCGAATGGTATAACCCAGTTCCAGCGAGGCCTCGAAAACCTCCAGTGCATGACGCCAACGCACGGCCTGTATCGCTCCAAGTACGGTTACAAAGAGGACCGCAGGCAGCAACAACAAGGGTGAAACCCCAAGAAGAGCATCTCCGACAGCAGCCAGATCAAGATCTCTGGTAATCCACCAGAGCAGCCCAAAGGAGATGAAGAATTTGAGAAGCAGCCGGAGGCTGGCACTCATATTCACGCAGCTCTACGCTCCAGCACCAGTAACAGGCGGTAGGCCGCCACTCTGCCGAAAAGGGGCATCACAAAATCCTCCAGCTTCAACAGTGTACCCACAAGCGATCCGGGCAATAGCGCCCAAGGTCGAAACCCGCCTGAGAGTGGATAGGCCAGCAGACTCATCCACTCTGTCTCGTGCATCACAAGCTGTGGCACCGCTGTGGCGAGAGCATGCCGATATTTTCCAATCAGCTGGGTTGCTACCGCCTGATTGGCATCAAATGGATCACGATCCGGAGAGAGCGGTCCATCCGCCAGAGGATCTGCCTTGAAATCTACCGGTTCAGGGTGAAACAGTGAATAGAAGAGACGGCTCCCCGGTGTGATACCCGGCTCCAGCAGGACCAGTCTGCCCCCCGGTTTCAACACCCGCGACGCCTCCTTGAGAAAACGGACCGGCCGTTCAATGTGGTGCAGCACATCAATCGCAATCACATTTTCAAAGCACATATCGGCAAAGGGGAGAGACTGGGCATCTGCAGCCACATCCAGCCATGGCAATTGCACGATATCGGTACTCACGACCTCATCAAAATAGGCCACATCCAGATTACCGGACCCCCCCCCTACTTCAAGCGTCTTGCCTGCTACACAATGTGCAGCCATCCGTCGGTAGTAATCTTCATAGATCGCTCGCAGAACAGGCTTTTGTTGCCAGACATCTCGCTGGTCGCTTAATCGCTCGTCCACTCTACAATGCTTTCAGTTTCTTGAATGCAAACAGCACCATCTGCAGCAGCAGCACACCGTGCCGGAAGCGCGATATCTGGGTCGTACCGTAGCGGCGTGCATCATAGCGGATCGGCACCTCAACGATTTTCAGGTTGAGCTTGCTGGCACCGAAGATGAGGTCGAAATCACCAAAGGGATCAAACTCTCCGAAATAGTTTCGGTTGCGTTTGACCTCCTCGTACGCTTCACGAGTCAGCACCTTGGTTCCGCAGAGGGTATCACTGAAGGGCTGGTTGAGCAGATAGGAGAAGATCACGGCAAAGGTGCGGTTGGCCCAGTAGTTGAGAAACCGCATCGCCTCATTTTCCATCGGGTAGATCAGACGGGTTCCGTTGATAAACTCCCCCTTGCGCGATGCAATAGCATGATAGAACTTGGGGATGTCCTCAGGTGGAACGGTCAAATCTGCGTCGAGAATCATCAACACATCGCCACGTGCTGCATCGAATGCGGCCCGTACGGCATCGCCCTTCCCTTTTCCGGGCTGCTGCAGACATTTGATATCCAGATCGGGATAGCTCTCCTGCACTCTCAAAATCTCGTCCCAGGTGCCGTCCTGACTATGCCCTTCGACAAAGACAATCTCCAGGTCCTCACAAAATCTGGGCAGGCGCTTTACTGCCGGCTCAACATTCCCCCGCTCGTTGCGGCAAGGGATGATCACGGAGGTGGAGGGCTTCCACTCCGACTCACGCTGCACAACTTCACTGGAACGGGCCACCATATAGTGACGCAGTGCCAAGTTCCGAATCAGGGGTAGCGGCGCAATATAGCGATTGATCAGCGTGCCGACACCCAGTAGACGTTTGGGTATCAACTGACGCCACTCTCGCTTCAGCACTTCAAATCCGGCCAGCTCCAGAAGGTGTGCAATGTCTTCCATCTCGAGCCAGTTCACCTGACGACTGGTCGGCATGCGCATCCCCAGCGCTTCACCCATGCCTAGAATCGGCTCCCACAGATGGGAGTGGTAGGCAACAACCAGACGGGTATCCGGTCCGCATAGCTGATGGAGAGAACGCAACGTATCGACACAGTCCCCCAGAAAACCAATCGTGTCGGAGAGGACGATGACATCAAACGGCCCATCCAGAGAGGCAATAAATGCCTGATCTTCAATATCTCCCTGCACAAACTCCAGCTGAGGATGGTTGCTCTGGGCCATCTCCACCATCTTGCCACTGAGATCCACCCCAACACCATGAGAGGGGTTCAGCTCCGAAAGGAGACGTCCGGTTCCACACCCCAGATCAAGAATTTTCTTTCCCTCCGGAACCAGAAAGCGCATGTAGCTGTAATCATCCTGATAATACGTCTTGTTGCGCTCTATCCAGCGGTCACGCTCCTCTGCCATACGATCCGCCATCTGGCGAACCGACTCCTTGCGAAGCTGCAGGCGCTCGTAATGGGGAGAGACAAAGGAGGTATCCTGTTCGGACATAACTACTGTTCCACTGATTAATGTATTGCTATCGTCTTCCATTCAGAAGACGGGAAATTGGGTAGACAGGTGTTCGTTCAGAAAAAACCGGCAGAGGGCCACATGATGTTACCGTCAACAACCAAACGGACATGCGGCCACTGGCAATACCCAGGGATGACAACCACCTCCGGTTAATTACTCTGGAGATGTACCATCACCTGATACGGAAGTGTACCATACCGTTTTTTTTACAGCATTACTTTGACGGCATTCAACCCGCCCCATGCAAGGCTCCGAAAGGGTCCAGGTTGCATGGATGAACCATGCTGACAAACACTTGGAAAACCGGAGTTACATCCTGATGGAGACCGTGAGTTGCTGCCCAGCCTGTGGCGTAGAAGGCAAGCCTACCATCATCCCCGTACCAGATCATGAATATGGACTGGACTATCAGGCCCCTTATGCCCATTGTCCGTCCTGCGGCACGGCCTACCAGCAACCCATGCCAACGTTTGCTGCCTTGGCCAGCTTCTATCCGGAAAGCTACCACAGCAAAATCCCGGGAGGGCGGCTCAAGACCATCCGAAACGACATGCGTATCAAACGTCTGCTTTCGGTTCTGCCATTTGAGGGGGCAGTTTGTGACTTCGGCTGTGGTGATGGCAGTTTTCTGAAACAGTTTGCCGAGGCCCGGCCGGATCTGGAACTTTTCGGCTACGAAATTGATGCCACTGACCGTATTGTGCGCATTCCCGGCAGCAAGATCACTTTGGTCTATGGCAGGCTGGAACAACTGTTTGAGCTGCTGCCACAGTGCGCCATGATTACGCTCAACCACGTCATCGAGCACCTTCCCGACCCCCTCTCCTCAATCCGGTCATTGAGAGAAAAACTGGCGGAAGGAGGAATCATCGAAGGGCAGACACCTGCCGCAAACTCGCTGGAACATCGCCTCTTCGGCACAAAATGGAGTGGCTACCATGCACCCAGACACACTGTTGTCTTCTCCGCCGAAGGCTTGCAGGCTCTACTGAGACGAGCCGAACTGAAAGAGGTTTCTACCGTCCGTGCCTTCAATGTGGCCGGGCTGGCCGTTACATTGGGCTCCATTCCCCACGGTGATGAACCCGGCATAATCCATCGTGCCGGGTTCTACTGGCTCTGGCTTCTGGGCTGGGCCACGCTTTTGTCCCCCTTCGACCAACTCTCCGGCCGCTGGGCAATCATGGATTTCAGCGCCAAACGCTGAAATCCATGATCGATATGGAGTAAAGTACTAGCGCCCTTTACCAGCAACGGCTCTGGCCAGAATGGTCAGATAGCCGACACCATGAAGATAACGTGAATCCTCCTCGGACATCCGAGCTGAGAGTTCTTTAAGGTGATATGCCGGAACAGCGCTATCGAGATGGTGCGCCGCATGCTCACCAAACCCCCATGACCCAAACAGCAGGCGTGTCAATGGATTGCACGAGAGGTTGCGCAGAACCGCTTCCCCCTCCAGCCACTCTCCACCGGACACCTGTTGATGCTCTTCCAAACCTCTCAGCTCTGCAAGCAATACAGTGACCGCAATGAGACCATAGAGATAGACGCCATAGGCAAGCGCCGCCTCGGTTATCCCATATCCTGCACTGTTTGAGGCTAGCAGCAATCCACCCAGCAATCCCATCTGGAACAGGACAAAACGGATAAAAAAACCGCTTCCATCTGTCGCTTCGCCCTCGGCTGGCTGCTCCTCCAGCGGACTCTGAAACTGAAACAGCCACTTACGAACAGCCAGCAATCCACTGAGGATCTCCACGATCAGGATGACAAATCGCCCTCCCCGAATCGAGCGTCGGTAACTGAGCTTGGGATCATCACTGCTGCCCAGGTGCTTGTGATGTTTCCAGTGCCGTTCCCGGTACGGTCCGAAATCGGTTCCCAACATGGGCCCCAGCAGCCAGTACCCCAACAGGTTGTTCATCTCCTTGCGCTTGAAAACCAGGCGATGGGCGGTCTCATGCAACATATTGACTGAGCCATTCAGGCCAATTCCGGAAACAACCGCAAGGGCAATCAGGCACGGCCACTCTGGAGCCAGCGCCGCCGCAATGATCGCTGGCCCGAGTGCCAACCCCATCTGCATCAGCACATAGGCCGCCGAAGTGAGGTCACTCCGTCTGCGCGAGCGTAACTCTTGAAGAATCCATTCTGTTTTCATCGTTCCGACTCCCTTTTACCCAAAAGCCTGTTACGCCATCTGCTCCACAAAGGCTGCGCGCCCATCAGGGTGAAATAGATGAGAGCAGGTTCTATAGGCACCCGATAGCGATTGTTACCAATGCCGACCGCCACTCCAAGTATGGGAATACAGATCAGTATCAGAAGTGTCACTTGCAGACGCATCTGTGGGTCACGCAGTGCTGCAACCACTCCACCGATCTGTATCAGCCGCGTCAGTACAACGCCGACCATCGAAACCACCCAGAACAGTGCCCATCCATTTTCCAGAATTGCATCTACAAGGCTCCCTATCTTCTCTACCAGACCCTCTCCAGACAACCTGGACAGATAGACCGCCTTGCCGTCAAACCACGCCATGATTTCATAGGCCGAACTGTGCATCAGACTCTTTACCGTACTGCCAAGTGCGGCAGTAAAAAGCTGTGAAAGCGGCAACTCTGCCAGCTTCTCAAAGGCAACCTCACCGGCAATCTTGCTTTGTGCAGCCCGGTTGTCGCGCAGGTCCGGGGGAAGCGCCTCTACTCGCTGTTCAAACAGCTTCCAGCTGCTGGCTGCCGCCTCCGTGTTGGACTCGCCACACCCCCATTTCTGAGCCATGCAGGGGTAGAGAAACCCTACAGCATGGCGCCCTCCCTGAGTAGTCAGCATGATATGCCCCGTCTCACTATAAACGTGCATGAATTGCGGTAGCATAAAGAGAAACATCAAAACCCCCGGAACAGTTGAAACCCATGCTGCACGCAACAGAGTGAAAGCGCGGCTACGCCACAACCATATAAAAAAGGCAGGGGTGACAAAAACGGGAAGCAGTAGTGCAGCAGGCCGGACTGTCTGGGCCAATCCGAAAAAGAGACCAGCAAAGAGTAGCCATCGCAAAACACGTTGATGGTCTCTCATGGCCCATAACAGTGCGGCTACTCCCCAGGTAAAAAAGAGCATGAAGAGCACCTCCGGCATAATCGCGGCGGTACGAATCACCATATTGGGCCAGAGTGCCGCCATTGCAGCCGCCGGCCACATCCACTCCGGTCGCAAGGCTCTCGCTCCCCAGGCCACTCCCAGAACGGTCAACCCATAGATCAGACACTGTATCGCCGCCAACTCGACGTAACTGTATTTACCAAATACCGAAAAGACTGCTGCAATAAGCAGAGGATAACCGGGCATTCGATCGGTCTCTGATCGGTAGTAGGGGTTCACCTCATCGGCAGCAAGCGTCTCCAGCTTGATCGAATTCAGGTGACGAATATACCTCCCCGTCTCCATCAGCCCGAGTGCCGGCTCGACATACATATCCGGCTCATAGAACTCGGACAGCCTGACGTCATTGGATACCAGTAATAACAGGAACAGCAAGGAGGGCAGAGCACCCATGATGACGATACCCAGGATCTGGCGTTGATTCATGATGGCGCTTCCACTGTATTGTTTTCTCCTGTACGGGTGAGTGCCCACAGCAGTCCTCCAATCAGCCCAACCATCAGCATCACCAGCCCATAGAGCAAAGATGTCGCCACCGCAACTTCTGCCGCAACCCCTACCACCGACAGCCCCGCCACCATGGCCCCTTCACGCACGCCCCACCCCGCAATGGAAATCGGCACATTGGAAACCAGTAGTGCCACTGGGTAGATGGCAAAGATCTCAACCATTCCCAGCTCCACACCCAGGCTATATCCGAGGAATGCAAACATCAATACAAAAGCGAGCTGAACCGCCAGGGAGATGAAAAAGATACGAAAAAACGCATCTCTGATACCGATCAGTTTCCAACCCCAGTTTGAAAGCGCCACAACAGCACTCAACAGTGGAATCGTACGAATCTGTTGTGGCAGGAAATTGAGTATTAACAAGGTCACCGTTCCCCCCACTCCCAACAGCACCACAAAGGCTGCAGAGTAGAACAGCTCATCCCCGCCACTGAGCTGCCACAGTCCCAGAAGCCCGACTGCACTCCAGAGTACCAGCGCAAAGAGACCAGCGATCCGATCCAGTGCCACACCGGCAAGCGCTTTCTTCCATGGAATGCCTATCCTGCTTGCATAGCCAACACGAATCACATCCCCCCCGATAGTAGATGGCAGTGCCTGATTGAAAAACATCGAGGCGAGCACAATCTTCACCGCCTCACGTTTCTTCATACCGTCTCCCAGCGCATGGATCACATAGTGCCAGCGTACACCATGCGCCACAGCAATCGCCAACACCACCAGCAGAGGGAGCGCAAATTGCCACCACGATACTCTCGCTAACTGAGAAAAGACGGCGGTAAAATCCAGTCCATGGAGTATCCACCATAACAACCCGATCGAGACCCCGGCCTTGAGGGCAAGTTGAATTCTTGCTTTCACCGCTCAAAGACCGAGACGACGCCGGAAAAGAAGTGAAAGTGTCTGCAACACGGTTTTGATGACATTCATCTTGCTGCTACTGGTCTTCTGATCATAACGGAGAATCATCGGCACTTCTCGCACAATCGGATCATATCGACGCAGTTTGAGCAACACATCCACCATACAGGAGAACCCCTGCTCGGTGATAAAGTGCTCACCGTACTCATTCAATGCCTGCCTCATCAAGTCGACCCGATAGACCCGATAGACCCGATAACCACAGGTATAGTCACGCACCCCTTCCAGGGGAAGAATCAGCCGAAACAGTACCCCTGCCCCCAAACTGAGCAATTTACGAAACCCACTGACACCACGAATCCTGGCCCCTGGTTGATAGCGGGATGCAATCACAATATCGCATCCCTCCGAGATATCGTTCAACATACGGAACATCAGACTTGGAAGATGGCTATTGTCACCATCCATTGTGATGATCGTCCCCCCCTCTCCCGCCATATCTACAGCAGCATGGAAACCGGTACGGAGCGCGGCTGCGAGCCCTCTGTTCTGTGGATGATTAATAATCTGCAGGTCGAGACGCCCCTCAAAACCACGAGCCACTACCTCAGTATCATCCGAGCTTCCATCATTTACGACGACAATGCGAAATCCTTCACCACGTCCTCCCTCAAATGTGTGACAGAAGCTCTCCAACAAGGCACCAATACAGGAACCTTCGTTATAGGCCGGTAATACAATGATATTCATACCTCTACCTCCAACAGTTGCATCGCAGCTCTCATGTCACCCTTCCACCCGGTAGAGAACCTGGTCCGTATTGTCCCTTATTTCCAGAAGTGAACCGATGAAATACCCCCCATCATGTACCTGATAGAGCATCTCATCCAGCTTGAAATGCAATGTTGCCAGCTCCAGTTTGATCGTTGCCACATCTTCGACAATCGCATCTGCACCAAAATTGGCACCCAGTAACATTCTCCGATCCGGGCGCTCCATGAGCTGGTGGGCAAACGCTTGCCACAACTCTTGTTCAAGGTTCTCCTTTCCAATAAGTGGTGGAAACAGTACATAGACCGGTGCTCCTCTGCCTCCCACTACATAACGGTAGTAGTGCTCCAAGACCGGAGGCAGGAAGGCATCGTTACCTATGAGGATCATCAGCTCCTCCGTCACACGCTCTTTTAGCCGGTCCCGAGCATCTAGATGATGGTAGTAGGCACGTGCAGAAAAGAGCGGTTTAAGCTGGTGAGCAATCGGTGTAATGAGGATCCCCACGGTTAACACCAGTACCACTGCCCAATGCATCAAAGAGCCCATTCTCATTGGTGGCTCTCTTTGTCAACCGGCTTTGGCAGATGCAGGACCAAGGCCAACCCCAAGAGGTAGGTGAGCACCACAAAAAGCTGGACTCTACCACTCCCCACCACCATCGTATAACCGAGAAAAACAGCAAAAGGGGCCATCACCAATGCCTCTTCAAACTGAAAATAGCGCTGCCGATCCCGCAGCAAACGATAAGCTATCAGCATCAGAAGCAGCACCAGACCTAGCATCAAGGTCCATCCCATCAGACCATGATAGAAAATCGCAAGATCACTCAACTCCGGCCGGGTCTTAAAAGTCATTTTGGTAATCAGCTCGGTAACTGCACGTCCATAGTCCGAAACCCGGTCTGACACATTGGAGTTCAGTGCCTCAAATGAAGCTGGCGCATGGGCGAGATACCATAATGCCATCATGGCTGGCGCAATCAGTCCTGCGCCAATGAGCGATATCGCCCCACGAGCATTTCGTGTGGTGATCTGATACAACAGAACCACCAGCCCTGAACCGGTGCCTGCAATAACAAAAAAAGGGTGGGTTACTGCCGATGCTCCCAGCAACAAGGCCGCAAGCACAACATACTGCCAGCTACCCTGTGCCCCAATTCTATCCAGCCGCACTCCTTTGATGAACAGTAGCATCGATGAAACCAGCAGCACAAAACCAAGAGATTCCGGACGAGGATAGAGAATATCCATGCCGAACGGGGTGATCCCCAAAAAGAGGAGAAATAGTGTCGCGCGAGCCCGTCCCAGCTC
Organism: uncultured Piscirickettsiaceae bacterium; assembly: GCA_964344785.1. Taxonomy (GTDB): domain Bacteria; phylum Pseudomonadota; class Gammaproteobacteria; genus Thiopontia. Next base: position 738 of record CAYFOR010000032.1, on the reverse strand, counting down.
CTGATCATCACTCCACCCCAGAATCAGGCGCACACTCAGGTAGAGCGCCAACATCACCATCAGCACATCGAAAAGCCGATAACTCATCACATTGATCGGCAGCCCCATCAGGTCCCACACCGAATAGAAGAGCGAGTAGGCAAACATGTAACCGGGAAATATGGAGAAGTCTGGAATCACACGATCAAGATAGAGCGGTCCCATTTCACCGGTAGAGATAAAACCGATTGACGCCTGGATCCAGAGTGCATCATCTGAACCTGGTGGCAGAAAAAAGAGGCTTCCCAATGCAGAGAATATCCAGAGGGAGAGCGCATAAAAGTAGACCCACTCTCTGCCCAGTATCACATAGAGCCTGTCTACAATGGTTGACATTATCTGCCCAGGCGATCCTGCAAAGCCGCGAGGATGCGTTGTGCCGCCTCACCATCACCATATGGATTTTTCACCTCCGCCATCCGCTGATAACTCTCTTCAGAGTGGATCAACTTCCGGGCCTCGGCAACGATACGATCCTCATTCTGCCCTACCAGAATTGCGGCACCAGCATCCACCCCTTCTCTACGCTCCGTATTATTACGCAATACCAGAACCGGTTTATCCAGTGAGATCGCCTCCTCCTGAATACCTCCAGAATCTGAAAGGATGAGGTAGGAACGGGCCAGTAGATGAATAAAGTCTCCATAAGGAAGTGGATCAATCAGATGAATTCGATCTACACCATGTAATAGACGAGAT
>CAYFOR010000031.1:0-26271 GCA_964344785.1 uncultured Piscirickettsiaceae bacterium | reverse complement strand
CAGTGTTTTATGCAGTCAAATGAGTTTTTGGCCTGTAACGTTGGGACACCAGTGCCAGTAGCTCTTTAATATTTCTGACAGGAACCAGGTTTCCAGAATGGCCCCGGACATTGTTCCGGCCTCTAGTACTCTGACAAGGTAGAATTGACGAATACAGAACCACACACGCTGTCCAAGACAAGGCGCAGTCATGCAGGCATAGCCACTCTATGTCAAATGGCTGTAACGCTGTATTGGACAGCGTGTGTGGTTTCCTCCGGGCGGGTGAAAAACATCCATCTGCTACGTTGTCCTCTTTTGAATTGGCTACGGCCAGTCCTGCATTCGTCCGCCTTGCAACTGCACGTTTTTCATCCCGCTGTATCCGCCAATTCTACCTTGTCAGAGTACTAGTGATTCTGCGGAAGGCCACTTGGTTAGGTAGCTGCATAGCCCGGTATCGAGGAAGTAGATTTTTGGTGTTTTGATGAGCCGTTTTGTAGTGTTGTTATGGAGAGGGTAGAGTAGGTTGATCAGACCGGAACTTTCCAGCGCAGAGAGCCAGGTTTTTACAGTTTTATGGTCAATGTCGGCATCTCTGGCGATGCTGGAGTAGTTGAGAATCTGTCCTGTACGGGCGGCTGTTGCTCGTAAAAATCGCATAAAGGAAGTGGAGTTACTAATATTGATGTTCTCTCTTACATCACGTTGGATATACGTCTGCACGTAGGAACTGTAGAAAAGATCGTGTGGAATGTTGGTGTCTGTTGCAGGTTGTGGGTAGCTGCCATTCCATATCTGATGATAGAGAGTCAGTAATGGTTGGGGTGGTATTGGCTTTGGCATATTGAGTCCACTCCTTGCTCGGGAGAAAGGGTTGAGTGGCTGTGGCCCGGTCTTCAATTTCCGCCTGGGACAACCCTTGCAACTCAATAATGGCAACACGGCCTGCCAAGGTTTCGGTGATGCATTTCATTAAGGAAAACTTTTGGGAACCGGTAAGCCAGAATGCACCGGCTTGTCTGTTGCGGTCCACGGAAATCTTGATGGCATTGAATAGTTCAGGGGCATATTGCACACTGCTGCAGAAGGGTGGTCTTGCCTACTTGGTGAGGGCCAGTCAGTAGCAGTACGGGAAAGCTGAAGGATTCTTTTCTGATGTGTTCTTCAAGTGTGCGCTTCTTCATGGAGAAGTGTGTCGTATGATTGGGAATTGATTGTCAAATTGAACGATATGTTGTGCCCCTGTCAGAAAGCGGGCTGAGCGGTTGTCTGTTTTTTCTGAAGGGCTTGAATTGGCACTCTCGCAGATTGTCTCAGCTATCCGGGCTCAAGATGGAAGTAGGCTGCGCCACTCATTCCAGGCAGAAGTGTCTGCTCCGGTTGCTCGATGACCCCGAAGAGCTTGATGGTCTGACTGACCGGGTTGATCTGGGTGCCGATGGCCGACACGGTGGCAGCATATCTTCTGCCGGTCTCATCCACCTGCAAAGTGAACGGGGTTCCAACCTTGAGCCAGTGCAGCCAGCGTGACGGGGGGTGCAGTTCGATTCTGAGCGAATGGTGACTGATAATGTCGATCAGCTCTGCTCCCCGTTTGACCGATTCGTGTGGTTGGGCGTGACGTTTGGTAACGCTGCCATCAAATGGTGCAGTGATGGTGCACCGTTTGGCCTCGGTTTCGATGATCTCAAGCTCCGCCGCTGCCTGGTGGTTACGTGCCTGGGAGATGGCCACCTCCAGTCGGCTGATGGAGTGCATCTGTTCCATCTTGCGATGGGTCTGCAGGGTGTGTTGCTGCATTTGGAGTTCGGCCCTGGCCTGTTCAAGCTGTGGCTGAATGGTGTCGCACTGGAAGATGACCAGCGGGTCACCCTGTGCAAAGCTGTCACTTTCGTCGACCTCCATCGCCTTGATCCGGTCGGTGATCGGGGCAGATAGGGTTGCCTGCTGGATTGGAACCATCAGGGCACGAATTTGCAGGTCACCCTCGCCTCTGGCGGGGAGTGTCAACAGCATCAGCAACAGCAGCAAAATCAGGTTGGGTTTCATGGTTCTCTCCTCAGGTAGGTGGCATCTTGATGATGACGCTGGGGACGTTCTGGCGGTGGGCCAGGTCGGTTGCCAGCAGTTGCGCCATCTCCCGTTGTCGGTAGCGTCCGAGTATAACGTGATACCAGATGGTGCCGTCATCCCAGTACTCCTTCCACAGGGTGGGGGTATATCCCTGGCGCCTCAGTTCCACCGCCAGTACACGGGCCGTCTCACCCGACTGGTAGACACCTACCTGGACCGTGTAGGGACTCTCTTGCGGTCGCTTTCGTCGACGATCGGGTCGCGGCGGTGGCCTGCTCTTGCCCTGTGCAGCCTGCAGGATCTGGTAGTGGTTGGTGGTTCGCTGGTTACCGATGAAGTGGGTCAGGGTGGTGAGGTCGGCTGTGGAGACATCGTGGCTGACCGGGTCCATGCCCATGGTGTGGTAGAGCTGACCCAGTGCGCTGCTCATCTCGGCATAGGCGAGATCCCGCTTGATCTCGGCAAACAGCGCGTTGACATCGGACTGGGTCTTCTGCTGTCGGGTGCCGCTGTCGGCCTTGATCTGTGCCTGGGTGATCTCGTTCTTCGACTGCTGGACCTGCAGTAGATCGTCTGCGATTTTCAGCTTCTCGTAGCGGTTGTTGTACTGCTGTCGCGAAAGATGGACCTGGGTGAGGATCGACATCGCCGTGGTCATCCGCTTCAGTCGTGCAATGGCGTGGCGCTGCTTGGCGTTGTTGATCCGTTCCGGTGCACTGATCACGTTGAAGACATTCCAGGCCAGTGACAGGCCGACGTTCATCCAGGCCGGGTTGTAGGTAAAGCGGTTGCTGGTAGCGTGTCCGCCGGTCTCCAGGGTGACACCGGGGAAGAGGCTGAACAGCTCCTTGCGGATGGCGTTGCCGGATATCTTCAGCTCCTGTTCGCTCTGCCAGAGTTCGGCGTTATGCTCCAGTGCCTGATCTTCCATCCACTCGACCTGGTTATCCGGGAAGAGGAAGGAGGGAGCCAGTTGGTGCAGCTTCGCCAGCGGTGGTCGGTCGGCCAGATCAAGTTTGGTTCCGGGGGGAAGGTTGATCATCTGCACCAGTTCCTGCTGGGAACGCTCCAGATCATTGCTGAGGTTGGTCAGACTCTCCAGTGACTCCAGCAGGGTCTGCTGGTAGTTCAGTGCATCCATCGGTGACTGGATCTGTTTGCGCTGCATGGTGCGGGAGTGGTCGAGCGACTGCTGTGCTTCGCGGATCAATCGCTGCAGGGTGGGCAGGTGATTCTGTGCGGCAACCGCCTTCCAGTAGGCCGATTCAACCTGGGTAGCCAGATTCTGGATCGATTTTCTGCGCTGCTGCTTGGCGATCAGGAAGCGCTGGTCCTGATCCTGGGCATTGAGGTAGGCGACGCCGAAATCGAGGAAATTCCAGATCAGCTGCAGGTCATTGGTGAGCACTGCGGTCTCGGTCGATGTGGAGTAGTCCTCGGTGATCGTGTCGGCGTGCAGGCCGGTCAACACCTTGCTGATTGCGCCGTCTTCGTTGCTGCGAACGTTGTATCCCGCCTGTGCGGTCAGCTGCGGCAACATGTCGTATTTCGCCTGCTCTCTGAGGCCGTACTGCAGGGCCTCCTCCATGCGCGACATGCGGTTGTTGAGGTTGTACTTGAGCGCCCTGGCGATGGCCTCGTCAAGGGTGATGGAGGAGGTGACCGGCGCCTGGATCTCAAAGGTCTGCTTCAGATCCTCGGTGATGGTGGTTTTTTCAGGTTCAACGTCAAGAATCGGCACAGCACAACCAGCAAGCACCGTGAAAAGCGCCGAAAGGATGGCGATTCTCAGGAACTTCAGCGTTTTGGACTGGTCGCGCCTTAGGTCAAACAATGGGTTACGTTTCTTTGTGCTTACAATAAGTTATTTATTGCAAGAAACGTTCCTGTACTATTTTTCCCAAGTTTTATAACGATTTAACGGAGAATTTTGTCCCTGAATTCTGGTGGTTTCAGCGCGCCTCCTGAGTCGCCGTGTGCTGCTCTCTGGGGGAGTCGGCCACCACTTTCCCGTCCTCCAGCACAATCAGGCGGTCGGCCAGTGAGAGCAGCGAACTGCGGTGGGTGACAAGGATCAGGGTGCGCCCCTGGAGGAAGGAGGTCATTCGCTCTTTCCACCCCTTTTCGGCACGTTGGTCCATTGCGCTGGTCGGCTCGTCCAGCAGGATGATGGGTGGGGTTGCAAGCAGTGCGCGTGCCATCGCAATCGCCTGTCGTTGCCCCCCGGAGAGCCCCTCGCCGCGCTCTCCAATCTCCATGTCGTAGCCTTCGGGGTGGTGGTCGGCAAAGCTGTCGATGCCTGCCAGACGGGCTGCTTCCAGGATCTCCTCATCACTGGATTGGGGGTTTCCAAAGCTGATATTTTCTCGTAATGTGCCTTTAAAAAGCACGATCTCCTGAGAAACATAGCCAATGGATCGTCTGAGTTGGTCGGGATCGATCTGTCCGAGATGGGTGTTGTCGACCAAAATCGCCCCCTCTTGTGGCGTGTAGAGGCCCAGTAGCAGCTTTTGCAGGGTGCTCTTGCCGGAGCCGATACGCCCGATCAGTGCCACATGTTCTCCCGGCTGGATGGTGAAGGAGAGGTCGGTGAGCGCATTCTCTTCACGTTCAGGGTAGTGGAAGTGGACATTGCGAAACTCGATCTCCCCCTTGATCTCGGGGCGCTGCAGAAAACGGGTGGTGGCGGGGCGATCCACCGGTTTTCCCATCAGCTTGTGTAGCGCCTTGAGCGCAACCAGAGACTGGCGATAGCGTACCAGCAGCGATGAGATGGCGCTCAACGGTGCCAGTGCCCGGCCGCTGAGGATGGTACAGGCGATCAGTGCGCCGACGCTCATCTCCCCATCCGAAATCAGGTGTACGCCAAAGATCACCATGAGGACGGTGGTCAACTGGTGGGAAAAGCTGGTGAAGTTGGTGGCGAGTGAGGCCCAGAAGCGGCTCTTGATGCCGCTCTGAGCCAGCTTCTCGACGTATTGCTCCCAGCGCCGCTGGACCACCAGCTCCGCATTTTCGCTCTTGACCGTCTCTGCCGCTGCAAGGGTCTCCACCAGAAAGGCATGTTTCTCGGTCGACTCCTTGAAGGTCTTGCTGGCGGCCTTGTGCATCGGGATCTGGGCAATCAGTGAAAAGAGCAGGACGATCGGTACCGCCAGTAGCGGGATCATCACGATCGGGCCTCCAATGATCCAGATGGCCAGCAGGGAGATTACCAGAAACGGGAGATCGATCAGGGTGGTGAGTGAGGCGGAGGTAAAGAAGTCCCGAAGCCCTTCAAATTCCCGCATGTGGTTGGCGACGGCTCCGGGAGAGCGGGAGCGGATGTCCATTCGTGTGCCAACCAGTTTTTCGAATATATAGGATGATAGGGTTAAATCGGACCATTTTCCTGCAAGATCAATAAACCATGCGCGCAATGTGCGGAGTATGAAATCAAAGCTGATGACCAGCAGGGCACCCAGTGCCAGCACCCACAGGGTCTCCAGCGCATCGTTGGGTACGACCCGATCGTAAACATTCATCACAAAGAGCGGTATGGCCAGGGTGAAGAGGTTGATCAGTAGTGATGCAAGGATACTTTCACTGTAGACCGGCCACCCCTTGAGCAGGGTTTTCCAGAACCATCCGCTGGGAGCCTCGTCCTCCGGTTCGCTCATGACGCCGTCCACCACAATGGCCTCACCACGGTAACGCTGGTTGAGTGTCTTCAGGTCCACCTTTTGTCGCTTTCCGTTACCATTTAACAGCGTGGCACGACTGCCCCTGACCTTGAGCAACAGGGTGCTTTCGTCGTCTTCAAGCAGCAGCAGAACCGGGAGCGTATTGGAAGGGATGTTGCTGATTGCAATGGTATCGTGTCGACTCTGCAGGCCGGCGCGTTGCAGTACACGAACGGCCAGTTGGGGCGTGAGTCGGCCCTCCTCAAGCGGCATGCCGGCCAGTGCGGTTTCGGCTGTGAGCGGGTAACTGTGCTGGCGGCCAAGCTGAAGCAGTGATGCGAGCAGTGGATCAGCATTGGGAGAGTGGTTCATTGGGTTGGCAGTGTATCAGACTTTTGTGATGTAATACAGGATGTTACTATGTGTTTTGTGTTTATTGTTTTCAATCGTTTACTGGTTTGGCCCCGATGGGTTTTCAGCAGGAAAAGGTATGGTGAAAGAGAAGGTAGTTGAGTGGGAGGCGGTCAGGCTGAGTACACCGGACAATGTTCCGCTGGAGAGGCTCTATCTCTGGCAAAACAGCGTAGAGCTCCGGGACTCGATTATGGGGTTTCGTTTTCCGATGCAGCGTTCGACGACTGCAAAGTGGCTCACCTCCAGTGCAGAGTCGAATGCCCAGAGCAAAGTTGTCTACTCCATTTTTCATGGCAACGAGGCGGTGGGGCTGATCTATCTCCACACACTCGACCATTTCCAGCGCAAGGCAAAGCTCACCATCTACATTGCCGAACCGGAATATCGCAATCGGGGGATCGGTTTTATCAGCACGGCGCTGCTGCTTGATTATGCCTTTAACGGTCTGGATCTGAGAAAGATCGGGTTGGAGGTGGTAGCGGCCAACCTGCCTGCCGTCGCGCTCTACCAACGACTTGGTTTTCATCAGGAAGGATGTCTGAGAGGGGAGTACTATCTGGGTGGGAAATCACATGATGTCCTCGTTTTCGGGATGTTGCAGCAGGAGTTTTCCATCGTCCTTCCGCCCCAGGCGCATCGTCTGGTCTCGTCGCATTTTTCCACAGTGAACTGAATTGGGAATGAAATTTGCATTTGCATTGTAGAGACAGTCTGCTTGGCTGTGTCAAACAGTCGTGCCTCGCAGCAGTTTTTTGAATTTTATGAACCAATGACTATAGTGTTATTTCAATCAACCAACCATTTTCGGTATCGACAGGGCTGATATTGATGTCCGCCACCATCAGCACTCCGTATGAGGAGTGGAAAAAGTCACAACAAAACCGCTTCAGGTTGTTTCACCACCTGTTGCTGTTTGTGACCCTGGCTGTGGTTTTCTCGCTGCTCTATTGGGCCAACTGGGCTGTACTGGACGAGGTGACCCGGGGCGATGGGCGGGTGATCCCTTCTTCGCAGATTCAGGTGGTGCAGAATCTTGAAGGAGGAATCGTCGAGGAGATTCTGGTGCGTGAGGGGGATGTGGTGAAGCGCAATGACATTGTGATCCGTCTCTCCGATACACAGTTTATCTCCGAGGCTCGGCAGAATCGTCTGGAGGTACTTCATCTGCTGGCCAAGATTGCACGCCTTCAGGCGGAGGTGGACGGTGGGGCGTATCGGCCACCACAGGAAGTGGCTGAAGAGAGTCCGGACTTTGCTGATCGCGAGGCACGTGCCTTTCGGGTACGTCAATCCGAGCTGGACGGGGTACTTTCAATCTTTAACGCCCAACTGCAACAGCGTCGGCAGGAGTTGGCCAAGTTGCGTGTCGATGTGGACAACCTGAAGGAGAGTGTGCGTCTCGCGGAACGGGAGATGGAAATTGCTCAGGAGGCGAGCAAGGTTGCAGCGGTCCCCGAGATCGAACTGGTGCGTCTGGAGCGTGAGTTGCGAACGCTGAAGTCTGAATATGAGGGGGGGAAGCTGACTGTCCCCGGATTGGAGGCGACGATCGAGGAGATTGCGCTCAAGATTGAGGGAGAGCGTCGAACCTTTGTCGCAACCGCAACTGCCGAGCTGAATGATGCCCGTGCTCTGCTTTCCGGACTACAGGAGAAGCAGCATACCCTCAATGACCGGTTGGAACGCACAGAGATTCGTTCCCCTGTGCATGGTGTGGTCAAACGCATCCACGTGACAACGCTGGGCGGGGTCATTCAGCCGGGGATGGAGATCATGGAGATTGTGCCGCTGGAGGATCAGTTGCTGATTGAGGCACGGATTCGACCATCAGACATCGGTTTTCTGCGCCCGAACCAGCAGGCAACCATCAAGTTTACGGCCTATGACTCCACGATTTATGGCGGGTTATCGGCCAGACTGGAACAGATCAGTGCCGATACCATCATGGATGAACAGGGGGAACGCTATTACCGCGTTCGCCTCAGAACCGAGAAGAGCGCGCTGGGTACAGAAGAGAAGCCGTTGCCGATCATTACCGGAATGACGGCAACTGCTGAGTTGTTGACCGGTCACAAAACGGTACTGGATTACCTGCTCAAGCCATTGATCAAGGCCCGGCAGAATGCACTGCGTGAACGGTAGATACGAGGTTAAAGAGTAACAAATGGCAAAACAGGGCTCACCAGAACAGGAACGGTTGATTGAACCGGAGGGCGGAATCCATACCGTCAGTTCTCCCGAACTGCTGCTGAAGGGAGACTATCTTCGCAGTGGGGATGACTTGGTCATCCGTGGAGACCTCGGTGACGAGGTGGTGGTGGAGAACTACTTCAGCGGGGGCACTCCACCGACCCTGCAGACCCCTGCCGGTGCTGCATTGTTGCCGGATACGGTCGAGAAGCTGCTGATCAACGACACACCGGTACAGGTGGCCGGTCCGGCGGGTTCCCTGAGAATTCCCGGTGCACTGGGTGATCAGATCGGCACCGTAGATGAGATCGGTGCTGCGGCCAATGTAACCGCCAAGGGCATCGACGGATCGGTGCGGAGCCTGCAGGCAGGTGACCCGATTTACCAGGGCGATGTGGTTGAAACCATCGGCCGCTCCTATGCAGGTATCCGCATGGTGGATGACACCAGCTTCCAGCTGGGCAAGGAGACCCGTACGGTACTGGATCACTATGAGTTCAACCCATCGACAGAAATCGGCAAGTTCGAGGCAACGGTGACCACCGGCTTCTTCCGCTACGCCAGTGGCAAGTTGGGAGGACTGGACAAGGGGACGCACTCGCGGATCAAGACACCAACGGCGCAGATTGGTGTACGGGGTTCCGAACTGGAGGGGCAGGTTGAGCGGGACGGTACAACCACGTTTGTTCATCGCTCCGGTGTTCTCGATGTATCGGATGTGAATGGTCGGGGCACAGTGACCCTGACCGAACCCGGAACCGCGACTGCGGTCAGTTTCCGTCCGGGTCCACCCGCCCCAGTGTTCAAGGCACCGGAGTCGGTCACCAAGGCATTTGAAGCGAGCATGCCCCCCCCACCGAAGTTTGTGGTTGAGGCGAGAGCGGCCGAGGAGCAGGCAGCGGAAGAGGAGGTTGCTGAAGAAGAGGCTGTAGAGGGAGAAGAGCTGCTGGCGGAAGAGGAGATTGTTGAGGGAGAGGGAGAAGAGCAGGCAGCGGAAGGGGAAGAGGTTCCATTGGAGGGAGAGTTACTGGAAGGAGAGTTGCCACCAGAGGGCGAACTGCTACCGGAAGGAGAGTTGCCACCAGAGGGCGAACTGTTACCGGAAGGAGAACTGCCACCGGAGGGTGAACTGTTACCGGAAGGGGAACTGCCACCAGAGGGTGAACTGTTACCGGAAGGGGAGCTACCACCAGAGGGAGAGCTGCCACCAGAAGGAGAATTACCTCCTGAGGGAGAAGTGCCACTGGATGCCGAAGGGCAGCCATTAGAAGGAGAGGGGCTACCGGTAGAGGGTGCAGGGCCGCTTGATGGCCAGCCCCCCGTTGGACCGGAAGGAGAACCGATCGCACTGGATCAGGCGCAGGATATTGTGGAGTCGATGCTGGCCGGAGAGGTACCGGCCGATTTGCCGCTACCGGAAGGCATGACGCCCGAGCAAGCGATGGCGGAGATGGAGGCACTCATGGAGAACCTGCCGCCTGGGGTATCACCAGAGCAGGCGCAGGAGATGATGGCGCAGATGATTGCTGGCGGTCCTGCACCGGAGGGGCTGGGACCTGGCCTGGAAGGTGGACCTGCGTTTGGCCCAGAGGGAGGGGAAGGGTTCGGTCCTGAGGGTACACCGTTCGGCCCAGAGGGAGGAGAAGGGTTCGGTCCTGAAGGTGTGCCGTTTGGTCCTGAGGGAGGAGAAGGATTCGGCCCTGAAGGTGTACCGTTTGGCCCGGGCGGAGAAGGATTCGGCCCTGAGGGTGTACCGTTTGGCCCGGGCGGAGAAGGGTTCGGCCCTGAGGGTATACCGTTTGGCCCAGGCGGAGAAGGGTTCGGCCCTGAGGGTGTACCGTTTGGCCCAGGTGGAGAGGGGTTCGGCCCTGAGGGTGTACCGTTTGGTCCAGAGGGAGAAGGTTTTGGTCCTGGTGGTCCGGCATTTGGCCCCGAAGGTGCGCCATTTGGTCCAGGCGGAGGAGAAGGATTCGGCCCTGAAGGCACACCGTTCGGACCCGGAGGAGATTTTGGCTTTGGCCCCGAGGGCCCTGCATTCGGCCCTGAAGGGGCTCCCTTTGGTCCGGGAGGAGAAGGCTTTAGCCCTGAAGGTGCGCCGTTCGGACCCGGAGGAGATTTTGGCTTTGGCCCCGGCGGTCCGGCATTCGGTCCTGAAGGGGTACCGTTTGGCCCAGGTGGAGAGGGATTTGGTCCTGAGGGAGTACCGTTCGGACCCGGAGGAGATTTTGGCTTTGGCCCTGATGGTCCGGCATTTGGTCCTGAAGGTGTCCCATTCGGCCCTGAAGGGGACTTTGGCTTTGGTCCTGAGGGAGCTCCGTTTGGGCCTGGAGGGGATTTCGGTTTTGGCCCTGGTGGTCCGGGATTTGGCCCTGAAGGTGTCCCATTCGGTCCTGAAGGAGATTTTGGCTTCGGTCCTGAAGGGCAGCCATTTGGCCCCGATAGTGGCCCCCAAGGCCCGGAAGGGCCGCCCATCGGCCCAGATGGAGAGCCGATGGAACTGGATCAGGTGAAAGATCTGGTGGGGCTGGCGATGAGTGGTGAGCTGACTGCCGACATGCTTCCTGCAGGGTTGACCCCGGAACAGGCGCAGGCCGAGGTGCAGCAAATGCTGCAGGGGCTACCCGAAGGCACCACACCGGAGCAGGCGCAAGAGATGATGGCGCAGATGATTCTGGATGGGGATGCCCCTGGTGATGAAAATCGTGGACCGGAGCAGCCATTCGGCCCGGCAGGTGGAGACCCGTTTGCCCCAGGTGGCGGGGATTTCGGACCAGGCGGCCCTGATACCTTTACAGATTTTGGTCCGACTCCCGGTGATTTTGGCCCGGCTGGTGGCGAGAGTTTTGGAGACTTTGGCCCTGCAGGTTTTGAGGGGGATGGTGGTTTTGATCCATTTGGTCCGGCACCTGGTGATTTTGACCCGGCAGGTGGAGATCCCTTCTTTGGAGGAGACCCCTTCTTCGGTGGCGATGCAGGTCCGGTCGGAGACTTTGGTTTTGCGGGGGGGGATCCGTTTGCACCGGCGGCAGGAGATTTTGGCCCGACGGGAGGAGACCCATTTGCACCGGTTGCGGGAGATTTTGGCCCGACGGGAGGAGACCCCTTCTTTGGCGGAGATCCAGGGCAGGTTGGAGATTTTGGCTTTGTGGGTCCTGATCCGTTTGCGCCTGTAACGGACTTTACTGGTACGGATAATTTTGCACCGGTGGACGACTTCAAGACGAACGACTTCTTCCATGATCCGTACGCGACAGACAATTATGTAGTGGACCCATACTACGATCCATACAACGATCCATACGTCAACAACTTCCACGACCCTTATTTTGATCCATATTACGATCCTTACTACGACCCCTATTTCGACCCCTACTTCGATGACACCACGGACGATACCGTTCATCATGTTGAAGAGGTCATTGTAGAGGAGTTCCAGGAGGTGCTGGTTGCCACCAGCGGGAGTGACAATCTGGTGGGAGGAGATGGAGATACCAACTTCTCGATGACCTATAACAGCAATATGGGCGGTGTCGACTCGGTTGATGGTGGGTTGGGCGTCGACCAGTTGACACTGCGGCAGCTTGAGAATGTCAATGGTACGTTGAACTCTTTCAATACCACCGGAGATGGTAGCCTGGAGATGCGCAGTGGGACCAGTTTCGGCAGTGGTTCAACCATCGTCTCCATCACCACCACCAGTGTAGAACAGCTCTTCTTCTCGGCGGGAGGACAGAAGCAGGCCTTTGTGATTGATGAGGCGGGCTATGGCTATATCGCGGTTGGTTCTGATGGCACCAACGATACCATCGATCTGAGCAGTTTTTCACCACAGACGCCGGTATTGGGATCACTGGTATTCGGTCTGGGTGGGGATGATATCCTGATTGCCGGAGCCGAGATCAACGGCCTTTTCTATGGTGGAGAGGGGAATGATCAATTTACCGGCAGCAATGATAGTGACCAGTTCTATGGTGGTAGTGGTGCGGACACCTTCACCGGTGGGGCCGGTGATGATGAAATCTATGCGGGAGCGAACGATGGCAGTGTGGATACCATCATCTACAACTCGACCAATGACGGGTTTGACCGTATTTATGGTTTCGACATTTCACAGGATCTGATCCGGTTTGATGCGACCCAGTTCAACGGATCAGTGACATCGGACGGCTGGACCACTACGGGTAGCACAACGACAGGCACACTCTCTTCCAGCAATATCACCTACAGCGGGTCCGGAGATGGTGATGACTACTTCTATATCAATGATTACGGAAGCGGTACACGGATCTACTACAGCGCAACTGGAGATGGCACCGGTTATACGCTGTTGGCAGAGATGGATGGGGTAACCGGTCTGAGCAACGCCTCACTGGTACTGGATGGATCGGATCTGAGTGATTCAGACAGAAGTTCTCGCACCTACTCGGGATCGAACAGTACCTCCTACTATGGCACCTCCAATAACGATTCGTTGAGCCTGACACAAGGGTCCACACTCAGTGGCACGATCAATGTCGAGGGGTATAGTGGCTATGACACACTGCAGCTTACCTCTCTCTCCGAAGTTTCCTTGACGGTCAACCGCACTGCAAACGTTAGTGGAAACATTACGGTTACAGATCTTACGGACTCTTCCGAGCTCAGTACCCTCAGCCTCACCAATATGAATGAGGTCCGCTTCTTCGGGTCGTCCGGTGGAGAAGGGGATCTGAATCTGGATGGTAGCTACTCCAATGCAACATTGGTAGTAGTCAGTAGCGATAATACCCGTCTGGACCAGTCCGCCAATACAACCCAGGAGACCATTCTGATCGCCAACGGAAGCGGGGTTACCATGAAGGGTGGTAGTCTCAGCAATGAACTGGTGGGCAGTAGTGGAAGTGACTCCCTGTTTGGTGGCACCAGTTCGGATGAGCTGTATGGTGGCGGGGGCAGTGATCAGATCGACCTTGGCTCCGATAGTGCAACCGACCAGGTGATTTATGATGCAGTGAGTGAGGGTGGGGATAGTGTAGACAATTTCAACGTCTCTCATGACCGTTTCGAGTTTGATGCATCCAGCTTCAATGGCAATGTGACCAGTGCCGGATGGAGCAATAATGTGGGCATCCTCTCGGCAAACAACTTTGTCTCCAACGGTGGTCCCGCTGACAGTGATGACTACTTCTATACCAGTGAGTCGGGTGGAAACACCACCCTCTATTACGATGCGGATGGCAGTGGCAGTTCCAGCAGTGCAGTGACCATTGCGACCCTAAATGGGGTCACCGGTCTGACTGCTTCGAATATCTATCTGGATGGATATAATCTGACATCTGCACAGCAGAGTGCGCGCACCGAGTCTGGGGGAGGGAATGCAGACCCTACGCTGAGTGCCTTTACAGAGGCGGTTGAGACGACCATTACCAACAATTCGGTAGAAATCACCTTTGCCGAACTGGCTGCAAAAGGGGATGAGGCCGATTCGGATGGCTCCGTGACCGGCTTTGAGGTGAAGTCGGTTACATCCGGTACGCTGACCATCGGTGGCAGCGCCTATGCCGCAGGCAGCAACGATACCGTCGATGCTTCCAACAGTGCGGTATGGACACCACCTACCGACTCGACGGGAACACTCAATGCCTTTATGGTGGTGGCCAAAGATGATGGTGGAGCCACCTCTGCCAGCCAGATTCAGGCACAGGTCACGGTGGAGCCACTACTGATCACGGTCAGTGACACCGTGGTGACCGAGGGAACCAATGCAACCTTCACCGTCAATCTCTCCCAGAGCAGTAGCCAGACGGTTACCGTCCAGTACAGTACGCTGGATAATGGTGCTTCCTCCAGTGACTACACGACAACCAGTGGTACATTGACCTTCAACCCGGGGGATGTCAGTAAAACGGTATCGGTGACCACAGCCGATGATGCGGTTGCCGAGAATAGCGAACGTCTTGCCCTGACACTCTACAACCCGACCAATGCATCGGTCTCTCGGGCCACTACAACCTCGGTCACGCTGGATGGTACCGGAGACTATCTGGCAGTGCAGGACAATACAAAACTGGATATCGCAGGCAGCATGACCATTGAGGGATGGTTCAAACCTACCGAGTCGAGTGGAACCGAGATGCTGGTGGCCCGTTGGGATTATGGCGCCAGTGATCGCAGCTTCCAGCTCTATCTCTCCAATGGGCAGATCTACTACAACCTCAGTGACGATGGCACCAACAGTATCACCAGTGGTGGAGGCACCGGGGCCACGCTATCGGTGAACCAATGGGCACATGTTGCATTGGTCTATGACCAGTCTGGTGGGGAGGTTCGAACCTATGTGGATGGAGCGTTGCAGCACACTCGTCTGATCTCTGCATCGGAGGACCCCACCTTCTCCGGTATCCATCAGGGAAGCTCCGATCTGCTGTTTGGTGAACAGAAAGCCGGGCATGGTGCCTACTTCCAGGGTGAGATGGATGAGATTCGTCTCTGGTCGGAGGCAAGAACCCAGAACGATATCGAGTCCTACATGTCTCGTGAACTCGCTGGGAACGAGGCCAACCTGAATGGGTACTGGAAGTTCAACGAGGGCAGCGGTGGTATTGCCGAGAACAGTGCGGTGGTATCGGGTGGGGCCGAGAAGAGTGGTGAACTGGATGCAACCCTGATAGACAATAGCGGATGGAATGCCCAGAGTGGACTGACCCATCAGGTCGACCAGAATGACAGTCAGAATACAACCACGGCCCTCAATTTTGCAGGTGGGACCGATGGTTCTCCCTCCTATAATGGAACCGACTATGTTGCGGTCCCCTATAACAGCAGTCTGATGCTGGCCGGGCCGATCACCCTGGAGGGGTGGTTCTATTTCGATGCGATGAACACTACTGATGCGGCGGGTAATACCGGTATCGGTACAGCCACGCACACTCTGATCGACACCTCCAATAATGACGCTGGCAACAGCGGATACACTCTGAGCGCCGGTGGTGGCGAGGTTGCACTGACCATTGGACAGAACAGCAGTTGGGGTACGGCTGTGACCAGTAGTGCAGGGCTGACGACCGGTGGGTGGTATCACATTGCGGCCACCTATGACGGATCAGGTGATACCCATATCTACATCAATGGTGTGGACAAGACCTCCAACAGCGCTGCGATCAGCGGTTCGATCCAGTATTTCTCGAACAACGAACTGGTGATCGGTGGAGCAGCCGACAGCAGTTACGCCAGCCGAACCTTTGATGGCATGGCGGACGAGATTCGAGTCTGGTCATCGGTACGCTCGGCTTCAGAGGTCAGCACCAATATGAGCAGTGAACTGGTCGGTAATGAGGCCGGACTGCAGGGGTACTGGAAGCTCAATGAGGGGGATGGCACCACAGTATTGAATCACACCAGTACTGCCGGCCTGGATGGAGATGTGACGGGGGATGTGACCTGGAACGGAAGCAGCGGCAACTCCATGAACTACACCAGCATTTCGGCCGTTGCGACACTGGAAGACAATGATGATCTGCAGCTTGATGGTACTGCCAATACCAGTGCGGGTACCCAGCGCACACCACGCATGACGGAGCTTGAAAATGGCAACTATGTGGTGATTTGGGAGGGTACGCATGCTACCGAGAACGGCTCCAGTGCCGATGGCACCGCCATTCTCGGGCAGATTCTCTCGGCCAATGGGGAGAAGGTTGGCAGCGAGTTTGTGGTCAATAGCACTACCTCGGGTGATCAGGGAAGCAGCGGGCTGGATATTACAACGCTGGAGGGGGGGCGGTTTGTGGTGGCCTGGCACGATGCAGCCAATAATGGTGACATCAAGATGCAGATCTATCTGGAGTCCGGTACGAAATATGGCAGTGAGATCAGTGTGGCCTCCAGTGCTTCGGAATATGAGACCCATCCAAAAGTGACAGCACTGGAGAATGGGAGTTTCATCCTCTCCTGGAGTGTGGATGCGACCAATGGCAGTTATACCGATGCACCTGATCAAATTAATCACTTGATGTTTGACAATGCAGGGAGCCAACTTTATACCTCTAGTGGGCAGGCATTTGAATTGGGTCCGGCACAACTAAACACTTCGACGCTGACTGCTAAGAATCAGTATGAGATAACCGGGCTGGAAGGTGGTAAATACCTCTCGGTCTACAGCTCCGCTACCAGTGGTGACTGGGATGTGTATGGGCGCATCATGGGTAATGACGGGGCGCAATCAGTGGCGGAGTTCCGCATCAATACCAGCACCACCGGCAATCAGTCGGCACCTTCGGTAGCAACTCTGGAAAATGGTGATTTTGTCGTGGCCTGGACTGATGAGAATGGCAATGATGGCAATGGAAATGGTGTCTTTATCCAGCGCTACGCCTACGATTCCGGGTCATCCAGCTGGAGTGCAGCCGGGGGTGAGATTCAGGTCAACAGCTACACTACCGGTGCCCAACAGACGGCGGTCATCACCGGGCTTGCCGGTGGCGGTTTTGTTGTGAGCTGGATTTCGGATGGACAGGATGGAGACAGTTGGGGGATCTACGCCCAGCGTTTTGATGCAGTGGGTAACCAGGTAGGTAGTGAGGAGCACATCAGCTCAATTACTGCCGGACAACAGCTTGACCCCGATATCACTGCATTAAGCAACAGTAGCTATGCAGTAAGCTGGTATGACAACAGCGATAATATCTATACCCGTGTGATCACTGATCCGGCACAGGTGGACCCGATTGTGATCGATCTCGATCACGATGGGCTGGATATGGTTCGGGCTGCCGAGGGTAACAGCTTCATGATGACCCCTGATGGGGAGAGTCGGCCACTGGATTGGATCAGTGGCGATGATGGTCTGCTGGTGCTGGATCGAAATGGTAATGGACAGATCGACGATATCACAGAGCTCTTTTCAGAGTACTTCGAGCCAGGCGTCAATACAGGCATTGGTGCCCTGGGTACGTTGGATGAGAATGGAGATGGCCTGATCAACAGTCAGGACAGCCTGTTTGACCAACTCCAAATCTGGCGTGATCTTGATGGAGATGGAGTAAGTGACCAGGACGAGCTGAAGTCGATTGCTGAATATGGCATCAGCCAGTTCAGTCTCGATGTTGAGCAGAGTGGTGAGTCCATACTGGATAGCACGATTCTCTCCAACGGAACAGCGTTGATGGAGGATGGCACATCGATCTCGTTTTCAGAGGTTGCCTTTGCTGTCCAGGGTGGTGTCGTTGATGACATTCTTGTCGATAGTGGTGTTGATGTAGATGCGATTACGGCAAGCAGTAGCGCTTCGGTTGTCGGTTCGGCATCTCAGGTACAGGTGGATGAGGATATTGTCGATCAGGTGATCTCGGCCATGGATGGAGAACTGGTTCAGTCTACTGCAGAGGTTGCTGACGAGGGGGAGTATGTTCACTACCTTTGGGATAGTGGTGAGAGCCACAGTTTGGAGGATGAAGTGACCCGAGTGGCGATGGCGAACGGGGTGTAACTCCCTAACTGGTGTGCGGGGGGAGTGATTGATTGCCTACAGAAGAATAGGTCATGTCATGGATGGCTGAGAAAGAACAATAAGAATATGAGAACAGCAGATGGCAAAACAGGACATATCAGGACAGGATCTATCGATTGAAGCGGAAGGTGGCGTTCATACCGTCAGCTCACCCGATCTGCTGCTGAAGGGCGACTACCTGCGTAGTGGAGACGATCTGGTCATTCGGGGTGATCTCGGTGATGAGGTGGTGGTGGAAAACTACTTCAGCGGTGGAACACCACCAACCCTGCAGACCCCGGCTGGAGCTGCCCTGCTGCCGGATACGGTGGAGAAGCTGCTGGTCAACAACACATCGGTACAGGTGGCCGGTCCGGCCGGATCACTGCGCATTCCCGGTGCGCTGGGTGATCAGATCGGAACCGTTGACGAGATCGGCGCTGCGGCGAATGTGACGGCCAAAGGGATCGATGGGTCCGTGCGGAGCCTGCAGGCGGGTGACCCGATCTACCGGGGAGATGTGGTCGAAACCATCGGTCGCTCCTATGCAGGTATCCGCATGGTGGATGACACCAGCTTCCAGCTGGGCAAGGAGACCCGTACGGTACTGGATCACTATGAGTTCAACCCATCGACAGAAATCGGCAAGTTCGAGGCAACGGTGACCACCGGCTTCTTCCGCTACGCCAGTGGCAAGTTGGGAGGGCTGGACAAGGGGACCCACTCGCGGATCAAGACACCGACGGCGCAGATTGGTGTACGGGGTTCCGAACTGGAGGGGCAGGTAGAACGGGATGGTACGACCACGTTTGTCCACCGCTCGGGAATTCTCGATGTATCGGATGTCAATGGCCGGGGCACGGTGACCTTGACCGAGCCGGGTACTGCGACCGCGGTCAGCTTCCGTCCGGGCCCTCCTGCGCCGGTGTTCAAGGCGCCGGATTCGGTCACCAAGGCATTTGAGGCAAGTATGCCCCCCCCACCGAAGTTTGTGGTTGAGGCGAGGGCGGCCGAGGAGCAGGCGGCGGAAGAGGAGGTTGTAGAAGAAGAAGCGGTAGAGGGAGAAGAACTGCTGGCGGAAGAAGAGATTGTTGAGGGAGAGGAGGCCGCAGAGGGAGAAGTACCGCTAGAGGGAGAGTTACTGGAAGGCGAACTGCCACCAGAAGGAGAGCTGTTACCGGAAGGCGAGTTACCGCCAGAGGGAGAACTGCTACCGGAAGGCGAACTACCGCCAGAGGGAGAACTGCTACCGGAAGGTGAACTACCACCAGAGGGAGAGTTACCGCCAGAAGGCGAACTGCCCCTGGATGCCGAAGGTCAGCCGCTGGAAGGAGAGGGCGTGGGACCAGTGGATGGACAGCCGCCTGTCGGTCCTGAAGGAGAGCCGATCGCACTGGATCAGGTCCAGGATATTGTGGAGTCGATGCTGGCCGGAGAGATACCGGCCGATTTGCCGTTACCGGAAGATATGACGCCTGAACAGGCGATGGCGGAGATGGCGGCCTTTATGGAGAATCTGCCGCCTGGGGTATCTCCGGAGCAGGCACAGGAGATGATGGCACAGATGATCGCAGGTGGTCCGGCCCCTGAGGGTCTGGGGCCTGGTCCGGGGTTTGGCCCGGAAGGAGCCCCATTGGGTCCGGAAGGTGGGGAGGCATTCGGTCCTGAGGGAGTGCCGTTTGGCCCCGGTGGAGAGGGATTTGGTCCCGGGGGTGCCCCGTTCGGTCCAGGAGGAGATTTCGGCTTTGGCCCCGGCGGTCCGGGGTTCGGTCCTGAAGGGGTACCGTTTGGTCCGGGTGGAGAGGGATTTGGTCCCGAGGGTGCCCCGTTCGGTCCAGGAGGAGATTTCGGCTTTGGCCCTGGAGGTCCGGGGTTCGGTCCTGAAGGTGCTCCATTCGGTCCCGGAGGGGATTTCGGCTTTGGCCCCGGTGGTCCGGGGTTCGGCCCTGAAGGCGTACCATTTGGAGCGGGAGAAGATTTTGGCTTTGGCCCGGAGGGGCAGCCGTTTGGGCCCGATAGCGGACCACAAGGCCCTGAAGGTCCGCCGATCGGTCCGGACGGAGAGCCAATGGGGCTTGATCAGATGAAAGATCTGGTGGGTCTGGCAATGAGTGGCGAGCTGACAGCGGATCTGCTGCCTGCCGGGCTGACTCCGGAACAGGCACAGGCCGAGGTGCAGCAGATGCTGCAGGGGCTCCCCGAAGGAACCACGGCGGAACAGGCGCAGGAGATGATGGCGCAGATGATTCTGGATGGAGATGCCCCAGGTGATGATAACCGAGGGCCTGAGCAGCCATTCGGCCCGGCCGGAGGTGACCCGTTTGGTCCGGGTGGAGGGGATTTCGGTCCAGGCGGTCCTGAACCATTTACAGACTTTGGGCCGAGTCCAGGTGATTTTGGTCCGGCAAGTGGTGAGAGTTTTGGAGACTTTGGTCCGGCCCCCGGAGAGTTCGGCCCTGCAGGCTTTGAGGGAGATGGTGGTTTTGATCCATTCGGTGCTGCCCCCGGAGATTTTGGTCCTGGAGACCCCTTCTTTGGCGGTGATGCGGGTCAGACGGGAGATTTCGGCTTTGCCGGAGGAGACCCGTTTGCAGCAGGCGGAGGAGACTTCGGCCCTGGAGGTGGAGATCCCTTCTTCGGCGGTGATGCGGTTCAGACAGGAGATTTCGGTTTTGCCGGAGGAGACCCGTTTGCGGCAGGTGGGGGAGAGTTCGCTCCTGGAGGCGCGGACCCCTTCTTCGGTGGTGATGCAGGACCGACGGGAGATTTCGGTGTTGCAGGGCCTGATCCGTTTGCACCTGTAGCGGATGCTTCTGGCCCCGATCACTTTTCACCGGTAGACGATTACAAGGCAAATGATTTCTACAATGACCCCTATGCGGCAAATAGCTATGGAGGCGATCCCTACTACAACCCGTACAGTGATCCGTACAGCAGCAACAGCTTCCACGATCCCTATCACGACCCGTACTTCAATAACGTCCACGATCCCTATTTTGATCTTTTTAATAACGACACAAGGGACGATACGGATGATACCGATTACAACCAGACAGAGACACTTGTAGAGGCGTTTCAGGAGGTATTGACCGCCACAAATGGAAATGACAATCTGGCAGGAGGAGATGGAAATACCAACTTCTCGATGACCCATCACAGCAATATGGGCGGTATCGATACGGTAGATGGTGGATTGGGTACCGACCAGTTGACCCTGCGACAGCTTGAGAATGTCAATGGTACTTTGAGCGCCCATAATGCATCGGGAGATGGTCATTTGGTGATGCGTCAGGGGAGTAATATCGGCAGTGGCTCAACGATTGTGACCATCAATACCACCAGTGTGGAGCAGCTCTACTTCTCGGCAGGTGGAGAGAAGCAGGCCTTTGTGATTGATAATGCAGGTTACGGCTATGTTGCGGCCGGTTCAGACAGTGGTAACGATACGATCGACTTCACCGGTTTTGCACCGCAGACACCCATCTTGGGATCGCTGGTCTTTGGTTTGGGTGGTGATGACATTCTGATTGCAGGGAGTGGATTGAGTGGCCTCTTCTATGGCGGTGCGGGGAATGACCAGCTCACCGGCAGCAGTGATGGAGACCAGCTCTATGGTGGCAGTGGAGGGGATACCTTTACCGGCGGTGCAGGCAATGATGAGATTTATGCAGGGGCGAATGATGGCAGTGTGGATACCATCATCTACACTTCGACCAGTGACGGTTCGGACCGTATCTACGGTTTCGACACCTCGCAGGATCTGATCCGGTTTGATGCCACACAGTTCAATGGTTCTGTGACTTCCAGTGGATGGACACTGAATAGTGGAACGGCCGGTACGTTATCCTCCACCCATGTTACTTATAGCGGGGCCGGGGATGGTAACGACTACTTCTTTATCAACAATTACGGAGATGGTACACGGATTTACTACAGTGCCAGTGGAGATGGCACCGGCTATACACTGCTGGCGGACCTTGATGGGGTGACCGGGCTGAGTAACTCTTCGTTTGTGCTGGATGGAAGCGGCTTGGGCGAGTCGGATAAAAGTGTACGTACCTCAGGGTCCGTTGATCCGGTCGTTCTCGATCTGGATGGAGATGGCATTGAGTTGACACAGGCAGCCGCAGGCAATGACTTCGACATGAAACCGGATGGAAGCTGGAACCCTGCAAACTGGCTATCGGCAGATGACGGCTTTCTGGCACTGGACCGCAATGGAAATGGTGAAATTGACAACATCGCAGAACTCTTCTCCGAGTATTTTGAGACGGGTATCGATACCGGTATTGGAGCACTGGCAACGCTGGATGAGAATGGAGACGGTGTTATCGACCATCGGGACAGCCAATTTGGTGATCTGCAGATTTGGCGTGATCTCAATGGAGATGGGGTAAGTAGTAGTGGTGAACTGGAGTCGTTGGCAGCGTATGGTATCCGTCGGTTTGACCTCGATGTCGAGAGCAGTAATGAATCGGTGCTGGACAGTACCATCCTTTCCAGCGGGGTGGCCATGACAGAGAGTGGTGCATCGCTGCTGTTCTCGGAAGTGGACTTTGCAGTACGTGGTACGGTGGTTGCCGACATTCTGGTGGGTGACACAGTGGATATCGGTGCGATTACCGGCAGCGGTGGTGGTGATATTGAGGTATCCGGGTCTCAATTGCAGAGCAACATGGCAACCGTGGATCAGGCGACCACAGTTTTGGAGAGCGGTACCGTCGTGTTGTCAGATACAGCAGTGGAGAACAGATCCGATATTGTGACCGATGGTGAGTATATTCACACGCCCTGGGATCGTGACGAAGGACATAACCTGGAGAATGAGGTCGTCCGAATGGTGATGACAAACGGGGTATAATTCCCCGCCTGTTTCCTGTTTTTCCGTGGCTTACAAACACCTGTCAAGGTTGAAAATATTTCCCGGATTCTCCACTGGAACGGTTCCTGCTGGGCAGGGAGTGATTGTGCTGTTTTTTTGACATACGTGTGTATTGACCAGAACCTGAACCAGAATTGAGTGGATGAAAACACTGCGAAAAATTGTGTTTGCCAGCCTTGCGCTGTCAATCTGTTCGCCATCGGCTACAGCGCATACGCTGACTGAGGCGATCCGGCTTGCGTTGGAGACCAATCCGGAGCTTCTCTCCGCAAAGGCGGCGCTATCGGTCGCAGAGGAGCAACTCAACAGTGCGCGTGCAGCCTATCTGCCGACCATTGATCTGAGTCTCTCTGCCGGAGATGAGAGTACCAATAAACCCGGTTCGGACCGTGTGGACATGTGGAAGCAGGATCATTCGCTGACACTGACCCAGACGGTATTCGATGGCGGTTCAACCGACAGTACCGTGGAACGAAGTGAGGAGACCTACAATCAGGCGGTCATTCGTCTGGATGACCTGACCGGGACCATTACCCTCAATGTGATCGAGTCATGGTATGAACTCTACAAGTTGCAACGTATTGCACAGATGACCCAGCGCAATGTTGCCCAGCACAGCAAGCTTTTTTCACAGACACAGCAGAAGGTTGAGGTGGGGGCGAGCAGCAAGGCGGAACTGACTGCGGTTGAGGGGCCGTATATCGGAGCACTGACGGCGCAGGCCAGTAATCGTGGTCAGCTAGCGGATGCGGTGACCCGTTATACCAAGGTGGTGGGGGAGGCACCTGAAGGTGCATTACCTGATCCGGT
Organism: uncultured Piscirickettsiaceae bacterium; assembly: GCA_964344785.1. Taxonomy (GTDB): domain Bacteria; phylum Pseudomonadota; class Gammaproteobacteria; genus Thiopontia. The sequence continues at coordinate 2,795 of CAYFOR010000031.1, read as the reverse complement.
GCCGCTGCTGACCGAGGTTGTGCTACCGGCAACGGTGGATGAGGCGGTCGAGCTGGCCATCTCCATGGCAGCGGCGATTCGTACGGCAGAGTCCAATCTGCTGGCGGCCGAAGCCGACCATCGAGGCTCCAAGGCCAGTTTTTTCCCAACCGTTGATTTCGAGTACAAGGAACTGCTGAAGAATGATGTCTCCGGTACCGAAGGGGTGGAGACCGGATGGAGTGCCGTATTCAATGTAACCTACACGCTCTACAATGGTGGGGCCGACAGTGCAAGGCGCCGAGAAACTGCACAGGCACTGATTGACAGCCGTGAACAACTGTCACTGGCACAACGGACTGCTGAAGAGGGGGTCCGTATCGCATGGAGTGCGTTACAGGTATCGAATCAGATCCTCGGTCTGAACCAGCGAAACATGAAGAGTGCAACGGAGACCCTGCAGTCGACACAGGAGCAGTTCAAGCTCGGCGAGGTCGAGATGGTGGCCGTAATGGGTGCGGAAGATGGGCTGTTCCAGGCGCGGCAGTCGGTATTGACAGAGCGGGTGACCGGAACCTTGTCACGATTGCGGCTACTGAGCCAGTTGGGTTTGCTGAAGCTGCCGGAAACCGTCATGGAAGAGGCTGTAGAGGATGGTGATGGTGAAACAGAAGCAGCAGAAGAACAGCCACAGGTGGATGAGCCAGCCGGCCCAAGTGAGATGCCCGGGCAGGAGTCCGGTGAGACAGTCGGCACAGAGCAGCACACATCTGTTGAGGATGATCTGGTTGAACGTATCGCACAACAGGGTGATAGCCTGATTCAGCAGATTGAGTCCATGCTGAATCAATCTGCTGATGAACTTGATGCTCAGGAAGCAGATGTTGCGCTGCAGGCTGTGAACGAGGATAGCGGGTTCATGTCCGATGATGTAGATGCAGACAACGAAGAGAGCCATGATGCGGCTCAGTCGGCAGAGGTCAGTACCGATGAGGCGATGGAAGAGGAGATTGCTGCTGATGTGCCAGTGATTGTTGAACAGGCGTCGGATGAAGAAGCAGGTGGTTTTGAAAATCCGCTGGACTGGATCTTCGGTCATACTTCTGAATCGTCAGAGGTTGATGGGGTGGAGGTTACCGTTGTCGAGGAAGACCAGAGTTGGATCGATCACGAGTTTGGTGGGACGAACGATTACATTGGTGGTGTGGTTGAGATAGTACCTGAAGCTGAACAATCGGCAGTGGCTCATGCTGTCGAAAATGGTGATTTTACAGCCGGGACTGCTGTGGAAGGTGTCGGTAGTGATCAGGAGTCTGATGAGTCAACCGGTTTCAATCTCCGTTTCGAGTGGCTCTTTGGGGGCACCTCTGAGGAATCTTCCGAAATGGATAACCGGGAAAATACGGTCTCTGCCGCTGTTGTGGGGGAGATCAATCTGGAGCAGGTCGGTAGCAACCATGGAGACAAGGAAGGGGGCGATGCTGAACACTCTTCACTGCAGATGAAGTCACCGGATGAACTGCTGGGTGATCCTCTGCTGACACCACCACAGTTTGATGTGGATTACAGTGCGGGTGAGATGGAGCATCAGCAGCACCGGGGTGGCATGGATGTCCTGCAGCAGTTGGGCGATCTGTTGGATCGCGTCAGTCTGGTGCCGATCACCTTTGATGGTGAAGGATTGCATAAGTATTTCTAGATCGGACAGGAGTATCTTGCAGCTGTAGTGGCGGATAGTCGCCACTACAACTGCTTCAGATTCTCCAGCAGAATCGCGTGGTTGTGGTCAAGCTGCTTCTGCTCAGCCTCGGTCAGCTCCATCTCCACAATGCGCTCCATCCCGCCAACGCCGATGACACAGGGAACACCGATGAAGCAGTCGTCAATGCCATACTCCCCTTCACATAGTACCGAGCAGGCGATGAGTCGCTTCTTGTCATAGAGGTAGGCCTCCACCATCTCCATGATGGCCGAGGCGGGGCTGACATAGGCGCTGCCCTTGCCGAGCAACTGTACAATTTCGGTTCCGGCATTACGTGTCCGGTCCTCAATCTCACGAATCTTCTCGTCACTCAGCAGGGTCTGAATCGGGATACCGCCTACGGTGGCGGTACGGCTCAGCGGGATCATCGCCGGACCATGCCCGCCCATCACCATGCAGGAGACATCCTTGGCGGAGAAATGAGTCTCCATCGCGATAAAGAGGCGGAAGCGTCCGCTATCCAACGCACCGGAGAGTCCGATGACACGATTCTTGGGGAAGCCGGAGGTACGGTGGAAAACCTGACACATGGTATCCACCGGGTTGGTGGAGAGCACCACAAGCGCTTCCGGAGCGTGTTCGGCAATCTGTCGAGCGACCGATTCGATCACCCCCTTGTTGATCTCCAGCAGGTCGTTGCGGCTCATCCCTGCCTTGCGAGGCACACCGGCGGTGACAATCACCACTTCGGCATCGTTGATGTCACTGTAGTCACTGGTGGCAGTGATTTCGACATCAACGCCCGAGTGGGGGCGCATCGCCATGATGTCCAGCGCCTTGCCCTTGATCTGATCGACCATTCCCGGTAGGTCGACAATCACCACCTCGGCGTGATCCTTTTGGGTGATCATCAGCGCCAGTGCCATACCGATCTGGCCGCCGCCCACCAGGGCAATTTTACGAGATTGTAAGCTCATTATGTCTACTCCAATTAGCTCACCAGAAGATGAGAATTCGGATTAATTACTGATGTAATAGGTTAGCAGGAATTATTATGCTCTATCACTGGTGTCCCAACGTTTAATCGAATAAATTCAATTGGTTATTGATGACG
>CAYFOR010000030.1:0-26295 GCA_964344785.1 uncultured Piscirickettsiaceae bacterium | reverse complement strand
ACGTCATCAATAACCAATTGAATTTATTCGATTAAACGTTGGGACACCAGTGAGCGACAATGCACATCCGTTGGGAGAGAAGCACCGGTTGGATGATCCGGGTGACAATACCGGGTATGCCGGTATCCACGCGGAAATTCATCCGATCATACGCAGTTATCTGGAGTCGTTTGGCTATTATGATATCTTTCTGGTGGACCCTGATACCGGTGACATTATCTATTCGGTCTATAAAGAGCTGGACTTTGCCACCTCATTGCTGGATGGCCCTTATGCAAACAGTAATCTTGGCGAGGTGTTCCGCAAGGCTCGTGAACTCAAGCCAGGGGGGATTGCGTTCACAGACTTTGAACAGTATCGCCCCTCCTATGATGCCCCGGCCAGCTTCATCGCCGCCCCCATTTTTGATGGGAGTGATCGGATTGGGGTACTGATCTTCCAGATGCCGCTGGATCGAATCACTCAGGTGATGAGTGTGCGTGGTGGGCTTGGAGAGAGTGGTGAATCTTATCTGGTTGGGCCGGATCACTTGATGCGATCCGATGCCTATCATGATGAAAATCGCAGTGTGACCAACTCGTTCCGTAATCCTGATATGGGTGCGCTGGAGTCTCTGCAGATTGTCAAGGCAATTGCGGGTGAATATGGAGTGGTAAAGTCGGATGACTATCGAGGCAAGCAGGTGTTGTCTGCCTATGGTCCGATTCAGGTCAGTGAAAATGTGGTTTGGGCAATGGAGATCAAGATTGATACCGATGAGGCATTTTCTCGAATAGCGGCGTTGAATCGACTCTTCCTGGTGATGGGAGCAGTGATTGTCTTGCTGGTGGTGATCATCGGGGGACTCTCATCGAGGACAATCGCCCGATCGATGCGTGAGGTGGTTCAGCTACTGTCCCGGATACGGGAAGGCAAACTGGATAACAGCATCTCGGTGGAGGGTAGCGATGAGATCCAGCAGATGCGTGCGGCATTGAAGATCACACAGGTCAAATTGGGTGCAGATATTGATCAGGTACAGAGTCAAGCCGAAGAGGCGATGCGGATCAAGGTGGCGCTGGACGGAGCGAGTACCAACGCGATGGTGGCGGACAATGATCGCAACATCGTCTACATGAACCCTGCGGTGACCGATATGCTGAGGAAGAATGAGCAGGCGATTCAGAAAGAGCTGCCCAACTTCCGTGTGGACAACCTTCTGGGCAACAGCATCGACCAGTTCCACAAGCATCCGCAGCATCAGCAACAACTGCTTGCGACCTTTACCCAGACCTACAATGCGCAGATTCGGGTAGCCGGACGCATCTTCAACCTGTCTGCGAACCCGGTGATCGATGATGACGGTAATCGTTTGGGCTCATCGGTCGAGTGGGCCGATGTAACCGACCAGGTGAATGCGGAAGAGATGGTTGAGGATCTGGTGAAGAGAGCGGTGGATGGAGATCTGACCAACCGTCTGGATACCAACAACTTCGAAGGATTCATGGCGCGGATGGCGGAGTCGATCAACAGCCTGATGGACACCTTCAACGGTGTGCTGGTACAGACGCGGACGGTGATTGATCAGGTCAACAGCTCGGTCTCCCAGGTTCGCCTGAGCAGTCAGGATCTGGCCTCCAGTACCCAGCAGCAGTCCTCGGCGATTGAAGAGGTGAGTACCAGCCTGGAAGAGACCGACAGCCAGGTCAAGTCGAACGCGCAGAATGCCAATGTGGCGAACCAGTTGGTGCAGGAGACCAATACGGTAGCCGACCAGGGACAGCAGAAGATGCGGGATATGGTTCGCTCGATGGGAGACATCTCCAACTCTTCGCAGGAGATCGGCAAGATCATCAAGGTGATTGACGAGATCGCCTTCCAGACCAACCTGCTGGCGCTGAATGCGGCGGTCGAGGCGGCGCGTGCAGGCAAGTACGGCAAGGGGTTTGCAGTGGTTGCACAGGAGGTTCGTGATCTGGCCGGGCGCAGTGCAGAGGCCGCGAAGGAGACGGCGGACCTGATTGAGAAATCGACCGAGCAGGTCTCGGACGGTGTGAAGGTGGCGGATGCGACTGCCTCGGCACTGGAAGGGATCGTCGAGAACGTGATCAAGGTGCGTGATCTGGTGGCGGAGATCTCGACCGCCAGTGATGAGCAGACCCGGGGCATCAGTCAGGTCAATGATGCGATTGGACAGATCAGTACCGGTGCGCAGTCGGGCAGTCAGCAGAGTCTGGAGATGGCAAGCGCTGCAGACCAGTTGGCGAGTCTGACGGATCAGTTGGCTGCGGAAGTGAACCGATTCCAGGTACGAGGCGGTGTGGTGTCTCAGCCGTCCTGTGTGGCCCCGGTGAGCCGTCCTGTGGTGCGGGAGGTTGCCGAGAAGCGGGTACCTGTAGAGGAGAGCGTAGCGGTGAGTGAACCGGCACCGCATGAGGTACTGCCACTGGATCAGGATGAACGTGATTTCGGTGATTTTTGAACGTGATGTTTATCCTGAGGACCTCAGAACCCCGGTTCATCCACAGGTGTACATCCGAAAGCGAGAGGACTGACCATGAAGCACATGAAGGGTAGGGTGACAGGACGAGTTACAATCTTGTTCTTCACGTACTTCATGCCCTTCATGGTTAAAATCTTGCTACTTGGAAGATTGAGCAGGAGAGGGCAATGGTGACTAAAAAAGTAATGATCGTTGATGACTCGGCCATTATGCGGGCTGTCATTACCGATCTGCTGAAGGGTGCCCCGTCGCTGGATGTGGTGGCATCGGCCACCAATGGCAAGGATGCACTGGCGCAGCTGGGTAAGGTGAGGCCTGATCTGATTCTGCTTGATATTGAAATGCCGGAGATGGATGGACTGGAATTCTTGCGCCATGTCCGCCTGAAAAGTCGAGCTAAGGTCATTGTGCTCTCATCGGTGACCCCCATGGGATCAAACAAGGCGGTGAAGGCAAGGATGTTGGGGGCCGATGGTCTGGTCTCCAAACCTTCCGGTGCGGTTTCATATGATCTGGAACAGAAACGGGGGAGTGAGCTGGTACAGATGGCTCATCGGGTGTTGGGCATTTCCGCGTGAGAGATGGATAGAGACTAACGGACAAGATGGAAGAGGAATCTACAGTAGATCATGCCCTGCTAGATGAGCTGTGGGGTACTGTCTCCGACGAGTTGGCGGAACTTGCGGAGGAGATGGAGTCTGCGCTGCTCGAACTGGAACAGGATGCAGGAAACGGCGCGGTCATCAATAGTCTGTTCCGTGCAATGCATACCTATAAGAGTTCTGCCGGGATGATGGGCTTTTCAGTGACAGAAGCACTGGCCCACCGCAGTGAAGATCTGGTTGACTATTTTCGTGACAAGGATGAGCCGCTACCCCCTCATGTGCTGGAGTTGATGCTTGAGTCGGTGGATATGCTGGCAACACTGCGCGAGCATGTGACGGAGCACCGTACGGATGCATCTTCCGAACTGACTCGTGAATTGATACACAAGCTCTCCGGTGCACTTTCCCAGGCGGGCGGTGAGGTGGTGGTCACCGCAGAGGTTGAGGAGTTTGTCGAGACCTCGTTGGGACTGGATGAGGCGGAGTTTGCCGAGCTGTGGGAGACCGTTTCCGATGAGATGGTTGAGCTTCTGGATGTGATTGAAGAGTCATTGCTTGCTCTTGAAACAGACCCTACGAATGGTGATTTGATCGGAAAGCTGTTCCGTGCCATGCACACATTCAAGAGTAGTTCCGGGATGATGGGGTTGAGTGTGATGGAGCAGATTGCCCATCGCAGTGAGGATCTGGTGGGAGGTGTGCGTGATAACGGTTTTCCGCTTACCGAAAGCCATATCTCTCTGTTGCTGGAGGCGCTGGACCGCTTGCATCAGCTTCATCGGCAGGCAAGTGCGGGACAGGCGGATGGGCCTCCATCGGCCTCGGCAGAGCTGATTCACCGCCTGGAGGCGTCGCTCCGGCAGGAGCCGCCAGCATCATCTGTGACAGAAGGAGAGACAGAGAGTGGGGATGGTGGTTTCGGCTTTTTTGATGACGACGGCCCCCAGATTCCCGTATCAAAGGAGGATGTAGAGGAGGATGGTTTCGGCTTTTTCGGGATTGAGCTGGAGTCAAAAGATGAGGGCTTTGGGTTCTTCATGGATGATGACGAATCCAAATCCGAACCCGAGCCGGAGAGTGATGATGGTTTCGGCTTCTTTGATATGGAACCATCAGAAGACGAAAACGAGGGGTTTGGTTTCTTTGAGGATGACCAGAAAGGGATCTGGGAGCTCACGGTTGATGAGACAAGAGATAACCTGAATGAGATTGAGGATGCACTGCTCCATTTGGAGCGTAATGCCGAGGATCATGAGCAGATTGATCGGCTGTTCCGTGCAATCCACACCATCAAGGGGACTGCAAATGTGATGGGGTTGGTGCGGGTCGAGTCCGTTGCTCATCGCAGTGAAGATCTGGTCGGGTTGGCCCGAGATCGCGCCATCACCGTCACTGCACCAGTGGTTACCCTGCTGTTGGAATCGATGGATCTGATTCGTGTAGGCCTTGACAAGATTCTGAAAGACAACAGTGATCTCACGGAGAGGGAGGTGAAATCGGTTCTTTCCAAGTTGGACCGGTTTCTCCAGAACCCATCTTCGATTGGTGAGCCTGGTCTGCAGGGAGATGAGGCGCAGGCTGATGAAGAGGTGTCACATCAGGACACGGAGGAGGCTGAGGATCCATCAAAAGATCCACTCTATGTAAAGATCTTCGTGGAGATGGGATGGGAGGCGCTGGAGCGGCTGAACGGGGTCATTGAACGGCTGGCAGGTGACCCTTCGGATGCGCTGTTCGGGGAGTTGAAGCAGGAACTTGAGGAACTGGAGTTTGCCTCGCAGCGGATGGGATATGAGGAGGTTTTCCGCCACCTTGAGCAGATGAAGTCAGAGAGAGATCTGATGGTACTCAATGAGATGGTTGGCTGGATTGGAGGACAGCTGACTGATCTGGAGGATTTTGTCAGCAGTGGGTTGTCCAGCGGAGGGGAGGATGTTCCGATGTTGCAATCTCCACCGCCTCCTCCTCCATTACCGGGCAACATTGAGCTTCATGATGCCTCCGATGATGATTTCTTTGGTGGTGAAGATGCCTTTGATGAGGTTGCCCAGCGGTTGCCGCAGCTGCCGGATGGTGCCTTGATTCTTGAGCCGGAGAGTGAGGATGAGGTGGACCCGGTCTTTACCCCTGTCTTTGTCCAGGATTTTCTGGAGAAAGAAGAGGGGCAGCTGATCGGACTCAGGACGATCTGGGAGCAGACAGACCTGAGTGAGCAGGAACGGGCTAAGAAAATCATTGCGTTACTGAATGAGGTTGAAGCTGATGCCGGAAAGATGGGGTATGACCATCTGATCGAAATCATCGAATCAGGGCGGAGAATGCTTGCCCGAAGCCACGGAGATCATCTGCAAAAAGCACTGGATGAACTGGAGCTGGATCTTTATGAGGAGCTGACAGCGATTCAGGAAGCAGTACCGGAACTGACCCGGACAGCGGCAGGAGACCCATTGGATATCTCATGGATATTCCGCCAATCACATGCTGAGCGAGTCTATGAGGAGTTGACAGACCTGTCCTATCTGATCGACCTGTATGAAGTGATGCATGACAACCCGAAACTGGATCGGGTTCCTGATATGGATGGGGAAGCAGAAAAGCACCTGCGTTCGATTCACCATGCCGCACTCTTCTATAACATGAAGACTGCGGCAGGGCTTGCACTTTCACTGGCCGACTGCTTTACCCGCATCGGACAGTTTGAGTCCAATACGGTTGCTACCCTGTTTTTGATTACCCGTGATTTTGCACAGCATCTTGGTAGCGGGATTGATAGCGAATGTGATGGCAGTGTTCAGGATAGTTCGGTATACGAGTCGATGATGGGTCAGGTGGAAGATCTGCTCTATATGAACTCCGGCAGTACCTTGATCAAGAGCGCACGTGATGTACTGGCACTGCTGGATCTGCCTGAAGATTTTTTTGGGGTTTTTACGCCAGACAGTCTGCATGCGGTAGGTGAGTCGCTGGAGAAAGAGTACCACTTCTATGTGATTCATACCGATATGGACCAGAATGAGGAGGTTGCACTGGGGTTCTACCATTGGTCCCAATCCGATCAGATAGAGATCATTACCAACTTCACGGTATTTAAAGAGGGGCGTTCAATGTTCGATTTTCTGGTTGCCTCACCGCTGGAGGCAATGGAGATCGAGCAGCAATTGTTGGAGATTGATTCTGGCCGACAACTGTTGTGTCTGCGTAAAAGTGCTCTGCGTTCAGATCTGGATGGTATGCAGCCTGCTGCGGTTGAAGAAGAGGGAAGTCGACTCGCTTCTGCCGGTAACTTCTCAACCGACGAACTGATGGAAGCGGTTGGAGACTTGGTCTCGGTGCAAGCGATGTTGCACCATGTAACGGCAACCCTGGCTAAGCTTGATCTTCTTGGCCTGGCGGATGAAGAGATGGCGAACAGCAGCCAATGGAGTACTGCACGGGCATTGCTGGAAGGGAAAGTGGATGAGTTGAAGCGTCAGGGGCGAATACTGGGGCAACTGGAGAATCAGATTGGTACTTCTGTTGTCAAGTTGCAGGAACTGGTTCATCTGACGGACGCGGTAGTGGTAGCCAGGCTATTTGATGACGTAGATGAGTGGATGGGTACGCAGGCGTCAGATAACAAGAAAAGTGTTCGGCTCGAACGGGTGCAGCTTGATTTGGAAGTAGAACGCCGGTTGCTGGAGAAGCTCGAGGGGACGCTCCATACTCTGCTTGGGATTTCGCTGAACAGTATCGAGTCAGTGGTAAAACGGATGGAACTGGGCAAGTCTTCTACAGCAGAGATCAAGGTCAGTGCAAGTAAGAGTCATGATATGTTTGAGTTGACTCTGCAGGATGATGGTTCCGGGCTGGACCATGATCAGCTGCAACAACAGCTACAACATTGGGAAGAACGTACGGGCAGAGAGTCGGAGCTGGAGCCGGAGAAGGCCATGTTGCAAGATGGGTTTGGTGAGGTTCTCTTTCATGATGGGCAGACGCGATTTGACTTTTCCAGATTGCGTAAGCAGATTGAGGTGATGGGTGGGTATCTGCGGATCAGGCAACGGACAGGCCAAGGGTTGCAGATTCGAATATTGTTGCCGCTTTCTATTGTCGTGGTCAACGGGCTCGTTGTTCGTGTGGGCCAGATTCGTTATGTCATTCCGGTCAATCTGGTTCGTCGTATTGTTCAGGTAGGGGACGAGCAGATGGTGCATGCCTCGGCTGATGGTGGCAAGGAGATGCTCCATCTCGATGGGCGCCTGATACCGTTGAAGATGTTGACTGGAATGACGTTGGATAGTCATTCACGCCATCTGATCGTGGTGGTTGATGTGGGGGATGAGGGGGAACAGGTTGCCTGTCCTGTCGATGAGCTGATTGACCAGCAACAGGTAATGATCCGGCCATTGCAAGGGGTGTTGTCTGACGTGCAGGATGCCTCGGGAATTGCGGTATTGGGAGACGGCGAGGTCGGTGTGGTGCTGCGGCTTGAGTCTATTCATTGATGGGCATTGCTAGGGAGTAGTAGGCAGATGGCGAAGACGATCATACCGGTCGCTAGTGGCAAGGGGGGCGTCGGGAAGAGCCTGTTGGTGGCCAATCTGGGGATTGCGCTGGCAGCACGGGGATACAAGGTCACGTTGGTTGATCTTGACCTGGGAGGGTCCAACCTTCACACCTGTCTCGGGTTGCCCAACCGGTATGGTGGTGTGGGTGATTTTCTGAAAGGCGGTGGCGGTAGCCGGTCGCTTAACCATTACCTGCTACAGACCTCATGGAATAATCTCAGTTTTCTTCCCGGTGATGGCCGTACCCCGTTTATGGCCAACATCCCTGCTCGTCAACGCAAGATGTTGATGACTCATATCAGTCGACTACCCGGTGATTTTATTTTGCTGGATTTAGGCGCCGGCAGTGCACTGAACACACTTGGTTTTTTTGGGATGGTGCATCAGGGCATTCTGGTAACGTCGTTTGAGACACCATCCATCATGAACCTTCTCTCCTTTCTGAAGAATTTCTCCTACTGGGTGGTGAGTGTCGCCGCACAACGGGACGATGCGGTCTATCAGCGACTGACGCAGGCCTTCAAGGCAACCATGGAGATGACCCCGGTTACCGTTGCACGGTTGCTGGATGAAATTCGCTTGCTGGACCCGTCAATGGAGCAAGAGGTGGGACGCCGTTTGCAGCAATATGTGCCGCGTATCGTGTTCAATATGGGAGACCGGGCCGAAGATCTTGCAGTCTGTGCCCAGATATCCAGGGCAATGGAGCACGGCCTCTCCCTGAAGCCGGAGTATTTCGGGTTTATTCGTTATGATGGAGCGGTCAGGAGATCGATGATCGAGGAGGTTGCCTTGACTGCGTTGGACCCTCATGGCGGCGCTGTTACAGATATTGACAAGATTGCTGACCGTGTTGCCCGCTTCTGGAATCGTGAGATTCCGGATAGTGCGACGATGCTGCAAAATACCACACAGCGGCTGTTGCATGGTTGAATTTTACAACGTATCGTTAGGAATATACTGGTGAGGGAATAGGTGTCAGGTATGAAAAATAATAAAGTATTGGTTATTGATGATGATCAGAAAATGATCGATACCTACTTGGGAATTCTTTCACCAGAAGAGAGTTCTGTATCGAAGTTTGCCGAACTGACAGGTATTGATGTGCCGGAAAAGGGAGAGACCTACGACACGACGACTGCCTTGCAGGGGCAGGATGGGGTTGCGCAGGCTCAAGAGGCCATCAACTGTGGTGAACCGTTTTCTGTTGCCTTTATCGATATGCGCATGCCGCCTGGATGGGATGGGCTCACCACGGCCAAGAAGTTGCGTGAGCTGGACCCCCGGATCTATATCGTCATCGTAACGGCCTATACCGATAAAACGGTTGATGAGATTCACGAGGCGCTGGAGCGTGATGTTCTGCTGTTGAGAAAGCCCTTCAATCGTGACGAGATTTACCAGATGGCAAGAACCCTGGTCGATGCCTGGAATCGGGCTGAAGAGAAACGCAGGGTTGAGAAGCAGCTCCGTTACGCCTTGCAGAAGTATATCGAGGCTGCAGGCAAAGGCCGTACCGTGGATGAAGAGATTTCGGATATCTCCTGATTAACAGCTTCTGACGTGCTTTTGGGCACGACTTCAATAGAGAACCGATATTGGTTCTAACTTCCTTCACTCTGTACTAGAATACCCGGCTTCGCTCTGCGAGATGGCAGAGTGTAGCGTCTGTTTTAACCACTGATTTGAGAATTGACATGGAAGTATCTGTAGAAACCACCCAGGGCCTTGAACGCGCAATGACTGTTTCTGTACCGGCAGAACGGGTAGAGAAAGAGGTCAGTAGCCGTCTCAACAAATTGAAAAATACTGCAAAGCTCAATGGCTTTCGCCCTGGAAAGGTGCCTATGGCCGTCGTCAAAAAGCGCTTTGGCAATGCGGTTCGCTATGAGGTGGCAGAGGAGTTGATTCAGGATACCTTCAGTGAGGCAATCAATCAGGAGAAACTCTCTCCAGCCGGGGTCCCAACGATTACCCCCGAGCAGATTGCTGATGGAGACGGGCTGAAATACAAGGCGGTATTTGAGGTCTACCCCGAGTTTGAAATCTCTCCATTTGATGGTCTGCAGATTGAAAAGCCGGTTGCCGCATTGAGTGAAGATGATGTTGACAAGATGGTTGAAAACCTTCGTCAGCAGCAGAAGGGGTGGAGTGCTGTCGAGCGCGCTGCAGCCGATGGTGACCAGGTCAACATCGACTTCAAGGGGACACTGGATGGCGAACCTTTTGAACGAGGCAGTGCAGAGGGTGTTCCTCTGGTGCTTGGCTCCGGTTCGATGATTGAAGGCTTTGAGTCCGGGATCATCGGCATGAGCGCTGATGAAGAGAAGACCATCGATGTCACCTTCCCGGAGGGTTACAGTGCCCCACACCTTGCCGGCAAGGAGGTGCAGTTTGAGATCCGGTTGAATGGTGTGGAAGAGCCTCAGTTACCGGAGATCGACGAGGATTTTATCGAGAAATATGGTGTGAAGGAGGGGGGTATTGAGGCCTTCCGTGCGCAGATACGGGAAAACATGCAGCGTGAGTGTGATCAGGCATCCACACAGCTGTTGAAGGATCAGGTGATGGATAGTCTTTATCAGGCGCATGACTTTTCCATCCCTGCAGCACTGGTTGAGAATGAGTCGAAGCAGATGGCCGAGAACACCCATAAACAGATGGGTGGAGAAGGTGCCCAGCTGAGTGCAGAGTTGTTCAAGGATCAGGCGGAGCGTCGAGTCAAGCTGGGATTGGTCATTGCCGAGATCGTAAGCACTCATAACATCCAGGTGGACCCGGTGCGGGTGCAGCAGCAGATTGAGGCACTGGCGGCTAGCTATGAAAACCCTGCCGAGGTTGTACAGTGGTATAACCAGAACCCGGAATATATGGATGGTGTTCGCAATCTCGCGATGGAAGAGCAGATTGTGGATCTGGTGATGAAAGATGCGGTGGTGACTGATCAGGAGATGGCCTTTGAGGAGCTGATGACCAAGGCCAATGCGAACCGCACTGCATAGATTAACCGGAGATACCCGTTGTTAACATCGGTCACGGAAAACCCAATAGTATGAATAGTGAAACAATGAACTCGATAATCGAAAATTCCGGTCTGGTACCCATGGTGGTGGAGCAGTCCTCCCGAGGCGAACGTGCCTATGATATCTATTCAAGGCTACTGAAGGAGCGGGTGATCTTTCTGGTGGGACAGGTTGAGGACCACATGGCCAATCTGGTTGTGGCACAGTTGCTCTTTCTTGAGTCGGAAAATCCCGACAAGGATATCCATCTCTATATCAACTCTCCTGGAGGGTCGGTCACCGCCGGGATGTCGATCTATGACACCATGCAGTTTATCAAGCCCGATGTCAGCACCATGTGTATTGGTCAGGCAGCCAGTATGGGCGCGCTCCTGTTGGCCGGTGGTGCTGAAGGAAAACGTTACTGTCTGCCCCATTCAAGAATGATGATCCATCAGCCTCTGGGTGGTTTTCAGGGACAGGCCTCCGATATCGAGATTCATGCCAAAGAGATCCTCAATGTGCGTGAACGCCTCAATACCGTATTGGCAAACCATACCGGACAACCGATTGAGCGGGTCCGCCAGGATACCGACCGCGACAACTTCATGAATGGGGAGGAGTCGGTCGAATATGGTTTGATCGATCAGGTACTCTCAAAACGGGTAGAATAACCGATCTTTATAGTTGGTTATTTGGGCCTGTTTCTTGTATGATCATATTTAGTTAAAGTGTGATACGCTTGACGCCGTATATGATTATAAAGTACGGAAGTACAGGTTCGAATAACAAGCCCTGTCTGTGGACAATAAAAGGGTAGAGGTAGAGATATGAGTGACAAAGAGGACGATAGCAAGCTGCTCTATTGCTCTTTCTGCGGTAAGAGTCAGAATGAGGTGCGTAAACTGATTGCAGGCCCGTCGGTATATGTCTGTGATGAGTGTGTTGAGCTCTGTAACGACATCATTCGTGAAGAGCAGGAAGAGAGTGATGATTCCAAGGCCGAGAATTCGCTGCCTGTTCCCGAGAAGATTCGTGCAACCCTGGATGACTATGTGATCGGCCAGGAGAAGGCCAAAAAGGCCCTTGCGGTTGCGGTCTATAACCACTACAAGCGGGTTGAGAGCGGCTACAAGGTAGATGATGTCGAATTGGCCAAAAGTAATGTTCTGCTGATTGGACCGACCGGGTCAGGCAAGACGCTATTGGCAGAGACGCTGGCCAGAATCCTGGATGTGCCCTTTACCATGGCCGACGCCACTACCTTGACAGAGGCGGGCTATGTCGGTGAGGATGTCGAGAATATCATCCAGAAATTGTTGATGAAGTGTGATTACGAGGTTTCCAAGGCGGAAAGCGGCATTATCTATATCGATGAGATCGACAAGATCACCCGTAAATCGGACAACCCTTCAATCACTCGCGATGTCTCCGGTGAAGGGGTACAGCAGGCACTGTTGAAGCTGATTGAGGGGACGGTTGCCTCGGTACCTCCACAGGGGGGGCGCAAACATCCCCAGCAGGAATTCCTGCAGGTCGATACCAGCAAGATTCTCTTTATCTGCGGTGGCGCCTTTGCCGGTTTGGAGAAGATTATTCGGGACCGCTCTGAAAAGAGTGGTATCGGTTTTGCCGCAGAGGTCAAGAGCAAGGATGATGAACGTTCGGTCAGTGAAGTGTTGGCCGATGTTGAGCCGGAGGACCTGATCAAATATGGATTGATTCCGGAGTTTGTCGGGCGTCTTCCGGTCGAGGCGACACTGGAGGAGCTGGATGAAGATGCCTTGGTACAGATTCTTACGCAGCCCAAGAATGCATTGACCAAACAGTATGCCAAGCTGTTCGAGATGGAAGGTGCAAATCTTGAGATCCGGGAGGATGCGTTGTGCACCATCGCGAAGAAGGCGATCAAGCGCAAGACCGGGGCGCGTGGGTTACGCTCAATTCTGGAGCATGCATTGCTGGACACCATGTACCATCTTCCCTCGCATGATAATGTGGAGAAAGTGGTTGTGGACGGTTCGGTGATTGAGGGTAAATCTGATCCGCTGCTGATCTTTGAGGGAGGAGAGGAGCGCAAGTTGGCTGCCTCCGAGTAGAATTGGGGGAGTGTATAACACGCCCCTCTCAACAGAGGCACAGAGACACAGGATGATTGCGCTGTCTCTGTGCCTTTGTTGTGTATAGATTAAAGAGAAAATAACGATGGATGTTCAAGAACTGGAATTTGCAGTACTGCCGTTACGGGATGTAGTGGTCTATCCTCATATGGTAATCCCGCTGTTTGTCGGGCGTGCCCGTTCCATTGCGGCCCTGGATGCGGCCATGGCGGACCAGAAGAAGATTCTGCTGGTGGCACAACAGAATGCGACACAGGATGAACCTGCGATCAAGGATCTGTTTACTTCAGGCACGGTTGCCACCATTCTGCAGCTACTGAAACTGCCTGATGGCACGGTCAAGGTGCTGGTCGAGGGGGAGAACCGGGCCCAGGTCAATCAATTTCATGAGCATCAGGGCTATCTGCGTGCCCATGTCTCTGTCCATCGTGAACTGCTGGATCAGAGTGATGAGCTCGATATTCTGTCGCGCTCCATCCAGAGTCAGTTCGAGCACTACGTCAAGATGAACAAGAAGATTCCACCGGAGGTACTCACCTCACTGGCAGGAATCGATGATCCGGGGCGGTTGAGCGATACCGTAGCGGCACACATGACCCTGAAGATCGAGGAGAAGCAGCAACTGCTGGAGACCTTTGATGTGCAGGAGCGGATGGAGTTCATTCTCTCGATCATGGAGGGGGAGCTGGATATCCTGGAGGTCGAGAAACGGGTGCGCAGCCGGGTCAAGAAGCAGATGGAACGCAACCAGCGTGAGTTCTATCTGAATGAACAGATCAAGGCGATTCAGAAGGAGTTGGGAGAGTCCGAAGATGGCACCAACGAGGCCGAAGAGCTGGAGCGCAAGGTCAAGGAGGCAAAACTCAGTGACGAGGCGCGCGCCAAGGCGGATGCAGAGCTGAAAAAGCTGAAGATGATGTCACCGATGTCGGCCGAGGCAGCGGTGGTGCGCAGCTATATCGAGACGCTGCTTGCGGTGCCATGGAAGAAACGCTCGAAGCTGAAGAACGACCTCGCTCGGGCAGAAGAGATCCTCAATGAGGACCACTATGGCCTGGAAGAGGTAAAGGACCGTATCCTGGAGTATCTGGCCGTGCAGAAACGGGTGGGCAAGATCAAGGGGGCGATTCTCTGTCTGGTCGGCCCACCTGGGGTCGGCAAGACTTCGCTGGGGCGCTCCATTGCTCGTGCAACCAGTCGAAAATATGTGCGAATGGCACTGGGTGGTGTGAGAGATGAGGCAGAGATCCGGGGTCACCGACGTACCTATATCGGCTCGATGCCGGGCAAGATCATTCAGAACATGAGCAAGGTGGGGGTCAAGAACCCGTTGTTCCTGCTCGATGAGATTGACAAAATGGCGATGGATTTCCGTGGAGATCCCGCATCGGCCCTGCTGGAGGTGCTCGATCCCGAGCAGAATCACACCTTTGGCGACCATTATCTGGAGGTCGATTATGACCTTTCGGATACCATGTTTGTGGCAACTGCCAATGGAATGAATATTCCCGGCCCTCTGCTGGACCGCATGGAGGTGATTCGTATTCCCGGATACACCGAAGAGGAGAAGCTCAATATCTCCCAGCAGTACCTGATTCCAAAGAAGATGGGCGAGAATGGCCTCAAGGAGAAAGAGGTCAGTTTCAGCGAGGAGTCGATCCGTACCATTATCCGCCACTACACACGCGAGGCGGGTGTACGTAACCTGGAACGAGAGATCTCCAAGGTGCTTCGCAAGGTGGTCAAGGAGCTGGTGCTGCAGAAGCGCAAGGGCAAGGTGGCCATCTCGGTGCGTAACATCGAGGACTTCCTCGGCGTCAAGAAGTTCCGCTATGGTGTTGCCGATGAAAAGGACCAGATCGGACAGGTGACCGGACTGGCATGGACCGAGGTGGGTGGAGAACTGCTGACCATCGAAGGTGCGGTGATGTCGGGCAAGGGAAAATTCTCGGTAACCGGCCAGCTTGGAGATGTAATGAAGGAGTCGATCCAGGCCGCGATGACGGTGGTACGGGGGCGTTCCGTTCAGCTAGGTATCAAACCCTCACTGTATGATAAACGGGATATCCATATTCATGTACCGGAGGGGGCCATCCCGAAGGATGGGCCCAGTGCCGGCATCGGCATGTGTACCACGTTGGTCTCGGTGCTGACCGGTATCCCGGTGCGGGCCGATGTGGCAATGACCGGAGAGATTACACTGCGGGGTGAAGTATTGCCGATTGGCGGGTTGAAAGAGAAGCTGCTGGCTGCCCGCCGTGGGGGTATCCAGATTGTGATGATCCCGGAAGAGAACAGAAAGGATCTGAAGGAGATTCCGGAAAAGATTCTCAAGGACCTTGATATCAAGCCGGTTCGCTGGATCGAGGAGGTGCTGGAGATTGCGTTGCAGTCCTCGCCTGAGCCACTGACCGAGGAGGAGCTCAAGGAGGATGAGGAGAGCATGAATAAATCTGCAGGAAAGGATGAGGACGACCGCTCAAGCGTACAGACCCACTAAGGCCAATGCAGAAAAGCGCTTCCAGTCGGCACGCTATTCGGCCTGGATGTTCCGGATGACATAGTCGGCATACCGTGCTGCCGCATTGATCCCCAGCCCCTCTTTGGCACCACGGAATCCGCCGAAGGCCGAGACCTCGAAGACCATCGGTCCCTGCTCGGTTTCGACCACATCGACCGTGGTGAAGTCGAGGTTAAACAGTGACTGGGCCTGATAGGCCAGATTGATGATCTCCTCATCGGCTTCGTATGCCTCGTAGTGACCACCACTGTGGATGGTGGTGTTCCACGCCTGCTGGTTGGCAACTCGGGCATAGGTGCCTTGATATTCACCGCCAAGAAAAACCACGCCGAGGTCTTTCCCTGGAAGTTCCAGACGCTGCTGGATATACATCACGGGATTATCTCGGCTGAACGCCTCAATCTGCTGCTTCAGATCAGGATCGGTGGCGGAGAGGGTACACATGCCCCGTGCCTTGGTTGAAAAGAGTGGCTTGAAGACACAGCTTTTGAGCGCTTGAACGGCTTCAAACGCACTGCCGAGAGATTCGGTAATACGTGTTGCAGGCATCGGAATGCAACCATTGCGCAGGGTGACGGTGCATGCCAGACGATCCACCAACCGGATGATCTCTGATGCCGGGCTAAATAGCGGAACGCCAAGCCCTTCGGCGGTACGCAACATCTCCAGGCGATCAAGCGTGTGGGGACTATAGACTTCACTGATCTTTTTGATGATCAGCCCATCAAGCTGGCACAGGTCAACATCACCATACAGCAGGTGGTTCTGTTCCAAATCAAGCGTGACCTTTCCCATCTCCACCACCAGGCGAAAGCCGGTTCTCGATTCAATCTCATCCGCCAGTGCCTCGGTAGACCACTTTCCCGGAATGCCAATGACCCCTATACGTAAATCATGCACTGAATAACTCCTCAACGGGTAGATCAAAGTGTACGGAATCCTTGCGAGCCTGTGCCATTATCCGTTCCAGCAGATAGCGTGCACGGAAAAACATGTTATTGGCCAGCGTGGGATCGAGAATAAAACGGGTTGAAGTGGCGAAGGATCGAGCCAGACCAAATGCAAGTCGAAGTTCAAAGGTCTGGTCGCCATTTTTCTCGGCATAACGTCGGGCAAACTGGTAGAAACGGATCGCCAGTGCCATGCTGCGCAGTCGCAGAGGCCGGTCAAAAATCTGCAAGCGGTAGCAGGAGACCATCAATACAGAGATGTCCTGGCTGTAATCGGTGTGGTGGGAGCGGTGAAGATCGATAAAGTTGATCCGTTGTTCGGCTGGATCAAAAATAATGTTGTCGAGGTTGAAATCACCATGAATATAGACCGAGAAGGGGGCCTTGAGGCGTGCCTCCACCTCACCGGCCTCTCGGACCAGCCGATCAAACTCAGGGAGGTGATGTCCACCAATTTGGCAGGCCTGCTGCTGAAAATGGGGGTGGATGGAGTAGACGGCCGGTAGCCGTTGGCTGAGTTGCTGCATATGGTTTGCAGAGGACGGTTGTTTGCTGCGGGTTTCACTCCAGACCTTTTTGAGCGTTTTTGTCAGATGCTTGAGCGCCAATTCCAGATTGCCGGACTGTTCGTCCAGCAGAATCTGTTCCAGAGTGAATCCAGGCAGGTGTTCGATCAGCATTGACGCAGATCGCCCCTGTTTCTGCCAGGCGATAATGCGTGGTGCAATACCTGGAACGATCTCATGCCAGCTCTCAAGGCCCTGGCGCTCCTCTTTCAGTTTACGTTTGGTACCATCCTTGTAGATGGCGACGTAGCCTTCGTTGTCATCTCCGTTTTCGCTGATGCCCGAAATGCCGCTGCCGGAACGGGTTTCGGCAATCGGTTTGATCGACAGCGCCTCCAGTGGTTTGTCATGGAAACGGTCGATGGTGGATTGCAGGGTACGATAGCGGCTTGCATTGAGTGGCAGTCCCAGGTGGGCGGTAATGAGCGCTTCACTGATGGTGAGTATCGCCTCGCCCATCTGCTGTACCGTATGCGCAACCAGGAGGGCGTGGACCAGATCATGGGGCTGTTTCTGCTGTCTCAGTTGCTGACTGTAGTCGTTAAAGAGCCTTTCGTATCGCTGGTCAACCAGCTGTTTTCTGTTGCCGATCCCCAGCGCGATCCCGGTATCGCTCTCGGCAATGGCAACCTCAATCTGTTCCACCCCCTGCAGAATGGCATCAAGCAGTTTGATGAATTGCTTCTTCTGGATGCTGTTGCTGTTCTCCACCCTGTCCAGCAGGTAGATCGTGTCACGGCAGAGTTTTGCGATGAGGTCCAGATGGTGGGCGATCGATTCGATGGCACGTACCAGTGTCGGGTCAAACTGGCTGGAGCGGTGGTGCTGAGCCACCAGCTCCAGACAGCCATCGAGTACGCGTGACTTCAGGTTGTGGACATAGCCGCTACGATCCAGAATCTGTTTCGCATCTGAAGCGGTATGAGAATTGAAGTAGTGTTGCAGGCTGGATAGCTGGGAACTCACCTCGGTAATCAGGAAGCGGAGATTCTGCTGGATACCAAGAGAGAGGCTGGCGATCATTTGTTCAGGGTACTAATTTTCCGAGGTACCCAGGGGTTGGTGAGCGGGTGGCCTGTTGCAATAATGTCCCAAGTTCTGCAGGTAGAAAAGGAGTTTCCGATAGCTGATTGATTGGTACCCACTCCACAGCCACTTGCTGCTTATCGGGATGTGGACCATTCATTGGTTGGTAATCTTCAGGAACGCCACATTCAAACAGGATCTCAAGATGTTGTCGCAGTGAGGGTGGTTCTACGTGGCGTTGTTTGAAGAAGTCTGCAACGTTGAGTAGCCGGATCATTTCTACACGAGTGTTGATCTCCTCCATGCACTCGCGTTGCAGTGCATCCTCCAGTGTTTCACCCAGATCCTGACCTCCCCCTGGCAGCGCATAGCGCAGACCCAATGGCGGGCCCTCCTTTCTGAGCAGCAATAGCTTGCCATCACGCATAATCAAGGCGCGAACAGCGTTGCGGATACCGGGTTCGATGGTGAGGTCCATGGCGCTTGTGGTTTGGGGCGATCAGCTGAATAATATCAATTTGAGTGAACAGCCGCCATGGAGTACCGTTGAAGCGACCATCCGTCACCCGACCTGTCACCATTCCTGATCGGTTGCGCATCAGTCGTTACCAACGTGCTCCGGAACTGGGGCCGCGTATTCTCTTTTTCAGTGGTGGCTCCGCACTGAATGGGATCAGCCGGGTGCTCAAGGGGTATACCCATAACAGCATTCATCTGGTCACCCCGTTCGATTCCGGGGGGAGTTCGGCCAAACTGCGTGCGGCCTTCAATATGCCTGCAGTGGGGGATTTGCGCAGTCGATTGATGGCACTGGCCGATGAGTCCGTGATGGGACATCCGGAAATCTACCAGCTCTTTACCCATCGTTTCTCCAAGGAGGCTCCACAACAGGCGTTGCTTGTACAGCTCAATGCGATGACCGATGGTTCTCACCCGTTGATGCAGGAGATTGCCAATCCGATGCGGTGGGTCATCCGTAGTCAGTTTGCCCACTTTCGTGATCAGATGCCGAAGTCGTTTGATCTGCGTGGTGCCAGTATGGGAAATCTGATTCTGACCGGGGGCTATCTGAGCAACCACCAGCAGCTTGATCCGATCATCTTCCTCTTCTCCAGATTGGTGAATGTGTTGGGAACGGTGCGCGCGATCGTCAACGACAAGTACCATCTGGTGGCAAGGCTGGAGGATGGCACCGAAGTAATCGGGCAGCATACACTGACCGGCAAGGAGGTGGCTCCCATCAGCTCTCCAGTCAAGTCGTTGTCGCTATCGGAGTCGATGGATCGGGTTCGTCCGGTGGAGTCCAGGCTGCGAAAACGGAACCGAAAATTGATCAGCAGTGCAGAGCTGATCTGCTTTCCACCCGGCAGTTTCTATAGCAGCCTGATATCCAATCTGCTGCCGGTTGGTGTCGGTGCGGCGATCGCCGAAAATGGCAGCCCCAAGGTCTATATTCCCAATCTGGGAAGTGATCCGGAACAGATCGGGCTCTCGTTACGCAAGCAGATTGAACGGCTGCTTGACTATATCCGTGTCGATGCGGGGCGTTCCATTCCGACCACACGGTTGCTCAATTTCGTATTGATCGACGAGCACCACTCCGGGATGGTCAGTGGCAAGGCAAGGCAGTGGTTGGCGCAGCAGCAGATCCAGTTGATCGAGGCACCACTGGTCAGTAAAAAGAGCAGTCCGCTTTATGATCCCGAGCTACTGGTCAAGGCACTGCTCTCCCTTACCTGACCAGATGATATTCAGGCTGCTTATCTGAAGAGCTATCGAGGGCAATTTCTTTATGGGATAATGCCGCGTTATCTTTACAGAGGATGGAATTTCAGGGTTTTAATTTATGGATGAGAATCGAAAAAAGGCACTGCAGGCTGCGTTAGGTCAGATTGAGCGGCAGTTCGGTAAAGGGTCGGTGATGCGTCTTGGTGATGGTCAGGCGCAACGGGATATTGATGCGGTCTCGACCGGCTCGCTGGGGCTGGATATCGCACTGGGTATTGGTGGTCTGCCTCGTGGCCGGATTGTTGAGATCTATGGGCCGGAGTCCTCTGGAAAGACCACCTTGACACTGCATGCGGTGGCTGAGATGCAGAAGCTGGGGGGTACTGCCGCCTTTATTGATGCCGAGCATGCGCTGGACCCGGTCTATGCCGAAAAGCTGGGTGTTGGGGTGGATGATCTGCTGGTCTCCCAGCCCGATACCGGGGAGCAGGCGCTGGAGATTGCCGACATGCTGGTGCGCTCCGGGGCGGTGGATATCATCGTGGTTGACTCGGTTGCGGCACTGACACCAAAGGCGGAGCTTGAAGGGGATATGGGAGACAGCCATGTCGGTCTGCAGGCACGGCTGATGTCGCAGGCACTTCGCAAGCTGACGGCCAATATCAAGCGCTCCAATACCCTGGTGATCTTTATCAATCAGATCCGCATGAAGATCGGGGTGATGTTCGGCAACCCGGAGACCACCACGGGTGGCAATGCGCTCAAATTCTATTCTTCCGTGCGCCTTGATATCCGTCGAGTCGGGGCGATCAAGAAGGGGGATGAGATTCTGGGTAACGATACCCGGGTCAAGGTGGTGAAGAACAAGGTGGCCCCTCCATTCAAGCAGGTCAATTTCGATATTCTCTATGGCGAGGGGATTTCACGCGAAGGGGAGATCATTGATCTGGGCGTGGATCAGGGAATCCTGCAGAAGTCGGGTGCCTGGTACAGCTATGGCAGTGAGCGCATTGGCCAGGGCAAGGATAACGTACGTCAGTTTCTGAAAGAGCACACCGAGATGGCACAGGAAGTGGAGCAGCAGATTCGTGAAAAGCTGCTGCCTACCCGATCTTCAGTGGCCGAAGGTGAAGAAAGCGGCACAGAGTGATTTTGCAGCGGGGTGGAATCGGGCACTGCGACTGCTGGGACAACGTGAACACTCCATACAGGAGATTACCGGGAAGCTCCGGCAGGCCGGGCTGGATAATGCGACAGTGGAGATGGTTGTTGAGCGTCTGTTGCAGGAGCAGTGGTTGGATGAGTCCCGCTATGCCGAGAGTTTTGTGCGGTCACAGGTCAACAAGGGGTATGGCCCGTTCAGAATTCGTCAGACACTGCAGCAGCGAGGTATTGCTGAGCATGATATTGTTGCGGCATTGGAACCGTACGAGGCGGATTGGTTGGAGTCGGCTCTGATGGTCAGGCAGAAAAAGTTTGGTAACCAACCGGCTACATCTGCAAAGGAGCGTGCCAAACAGCAGCGCTTTCTGCTCTACCGGGGGTTTACCCATGAGCAGATCCGGATGGTACTGGACAGTAGTGAGATTGAGACAGGAAGTGATTGAGTAAACCGCAATGAAAAGTAGTGAGATCAGGCAGGCCTTTCTGGATTTCTTTGAGCAAAAGGGGCATCAGGTGGTCGAAAGCAGTCCACTGATTCCGGCGAATGATCCAACCTTGCTCTTTACCAACGCAGGTATGGTGCAGTTCAAGGAGGTCTTTCTTGGACAGGAAAAGCGCAGTTACAGTCGGGCCGCCACGGTGCAGCGCTGTCTGCGTGCCGGTGGAAAGCATAATGATCTGGAGAATGTCGGCTATACCGCGCGTCACCACACCTTTTTCGAGATGCTCGGCAACTTCAGTTTTGGTGACTACTTCAAGCGTGAAGCGATCCGTTATGCATGGGAGTTTCTGACCGAAGTGTTGAAGCTGCCACAGGAGCGGCTGTGGGTGACGGTTTTTGAAGAGGACGAGGAGGCGGAGTCAATTTGGCTGGAGGAGATGAAGGTGTCGGCTGAGCGCTTCTCCCGCTGTGGTGCCAAGGATAACTTCTGGTCGATGGGGGATACTGGCCCTTGCGGACCCTGTAGTGAGATTTTTTATGATCACGGCCCCGAGATTCCCGGTGGCCCTCCAGGTTCACCGGATGAGGATGGTGACCGTTACATTGAGATCTGGAATCTGGTCTTCATGCAGTTTGATCGGGATGGTGAGGGGACGCTGAATCCACTGCCCCGGCCATCCGTTGATACCGGGATGGGGCTGGAGCGGTTGGCCGCGATTCTGCAGGATGGACACAGCAACTACGATATTGATCTATTTCAGAGTCTGATGAAGGCCGTGGCGAAAGAGACTGGTGTTGAGGATCATGAACATGCTTCGGTCAAGGTGGTTGCCGACCATATTCGATCCTGTGCCTTTCTGGCGGTGGATGGGGTGGTGCCTTCCAACGAAGGGCGTGGCTATGTGATGCGCCGCATTATCCGTCGCGCTGTGCGTCACGGTTACAAGCTGGGACAGGAAAAAACCTTTTTCCATAAGCTGGTGGCACCATTGGTGAACGAGATGGGTGATGCCTACCCTGAATTGGCAAAGACCCAAGAGATCGTGACGCGGGTGCTGTTGAAAGAGGAAGAGCGTTTTGCCGAGACCCTTGATCAAGGGATGAAGATCCTGGAGGAGAGTATTGCGGCGCTGGAAGAGGAAGAGATTCCGGGTGAGGTGATCTTCAGGCTCTACGATACCTATGGGTTCCCGGTTGATCTGACAGGTGATATCGCCCGGGAGCGTGGGCTTGCACTGGATATGGCTGGTTATGAAGTGGCGATGGAGCAGCAGCGTGACCGTGCCCGTTCAGCCAGCAGTTTCAAGAGTGCGGATGCCGGTGGTGTCGAGTTTGAAGAAGAGACTCCGTTTACCGGCTACGACAAGCTGGAAGATGAGGCCAAGGTGGTTGCTCTGTTGCGTGAGGGCAAATCGGTAGAGAGTCTCAGTCAGGGCGAGACTGGTGTGGTGGTTCTGGATCAGACACCATTTTATGGGGAGTCTGGTGGTCAGGTCGGTGATCGTGGTCGCTTGCATCTGAATGAGGTCCACTTCGATGTTGAAGACACCCAGAAGCAGGGGAGTGGTGCTATGCTTCATATGGGGCAGGTGCAATCCGGTTCGATCTCTGTCGGGGACGAATTGGTGCTGACAGTGGATGATGAGGCTCGCAAGGCAACGGCCCGCAACCACTCCGCAACCCACCTTTTGCATGCTGCGTTGAGAATGTTGCTGGGTGACCATGTGCAGCAGAAGGGATCGATGGTCAATTCGGAACGGTTGCGCTTTGATTTCTCCCACTTTGAGCCGATGACCGATCAGGAGATCCGGGCCGTTGAGAAGCTGGTCAATGATCAGATCCTTGACAGCCATCCGGTAGATAGTCAGGTGATGTCGATTGAGGCGGCCAAGGAGACCGGCGCAATGGCGCTGTTTGGTGAAAAATATGGTGATGAGGTCCGGGTTGTAGAGATGGGGGCCTTTTCTACTGAACTGTGCGGTGGTACCCATGTGGGTCTGACCAGCGAGATTGGTCAGTTGCGTATCGTCTCCGAGGGGGGAGTCGCTGCTGGAGTGCGCCGTATTGAGGCGGTAACCGGTAGTGGGGCGATGGCTTATGTGGATTCTGGTGAACAGGTGCTGCAGCAGATGGCTGTTCTGTTGAAAGGAACCCGTGACAGTGTCAGTGAACGGGTTGAGGGGTTGGTGGAACAGAATCGAAAGCTGGAGAAAGAGCTGGAGCGGCTCAAATCCAAACTTGCGAATAGTGCGGGGAACGACCTGGTTTCCAGCGCAGCTGAAATCGGTGGTGTGAAACTGTTGGTGGCTCATCTTGAAGGGGCCGATGTAAAGACACTGCGCACTACGATGGATCAGCTCAAGGACAAACTGGGTACTGCAGCGGTCTTGCTGGCAACGGATAGTGGCGGCAAGGTGGTGTTGGTGGCTGGTGTAACCAAGGACGCGGTTGATCGCATCAAGGCGGGCGATATGATACGCACTGCCGCACCGATTGTCGGCGGGAAGGGAGGGGGACGTCCAGACATGGCACAAGGGGGAGGAAATAACCCCGATGCGATCCCGAAGATGGTTGAAGAGGTCAGAACATGGGCGCAGCAGCAGCTCGGCAGCTAATGATTGTTGCTCCACTATGGGCCGGATAACAGCAATCAAAACAGTTACAGTGATGGATTCAGGATAATTTAGATGGCGCTGATTGTTCACAAATATGGCGGCACTTCAGTTGGCTCGATAGAACGTATCGAGGCGGTGGCTGACAAGGTCAAGTCGTGCCGGGAGCAGGGCAACCAGATGGTGGTGGTAGTCTCTGCGATGAGTGGTGAGACCAATCGGATCATTGGACTTGCCAAACAGATCGATCCGGAACCGACCCCGCGTGAACTGGATGTGGCGATGGCAACCGGTGAGCAGATTACCATTGCACTGCTCTCCATTGCACTGGAGAAGCGGGGGATTCCTGCGCGATCCTATACCGGCCCTCAGGTGCGGATTCTGACCGATAGTGCCCACAACAAGGCGCGGATTCTTGAGATTGACGGAGAGCGTGTCAGGCAGGATCTGGATGAGGGGCGGGTGATCGTGGTGGCCGGCTTTCAGGGTACGGACCAGGACGGCAATATCACTACCCTCGGCAGAGGGGGCTCAGACACCTCGGCAGTGGCCATTGCAGCGGCAGTCGAGGCCGATGAGTGTCAGATCTACACCGATGTGGATGGGGTCTATACTACCGACCCACGAGTGGTACCCAATGCGCGTCGGATGGAGCGGATCACCTTTGAAGAGATGCTGGAGATGGCCAGTCTGGGTTCAAAGGTGCTGCAGATTCGTGCAGTCGAGTTTGCGGGGAAATACAACGTTCCCTTGAGGGTGCTCTCCAGTTTCGAGGATGGCCCCGGTACACTGATTACATTTGAGGAAGAAGGTATGGAACAACCTGTTATCTCCGGTATTGCATTCCAGCGTGATGAAGCCAAGCTGACCATTCGTGGTGTGCCCGACAAGCCTGGTGTCGCCAGCCAGATTCTGTCGGCGATCTCCGATCTCAATATCGAGATCGACATGATCGTTCAGAATATTGCAAAGGACGGCACCACTGATTTCACCTTTACCGTGCACCGCAATGACTACAAGAAGGCATATGCCGCCCTCCAGCAGACGGGGCAGAGCCTGGAGGCGCGTGAAACCGAGGGTGACCAGAAAATCGTCAAGGTCTCTCTGGTAGGTGTGGGGATGCGTTCTCATGCCGGCATTGCGACCAGAATGTTTCAGGCGTTGGCAGGCAAGGGAATCAACATCCAGATGATCTCCACGTCGGAGATCAAGATATCCGTCATCATTGATGAAGACTATCTGGAGTTGGCAGTACGTGCGTTACATGATGCCTTCAATCTGGAAGGAGATCCTGAAGAAAGCTGAACAAGTTACAGCAGTACATCAAGAAAAACTGAAATTCTAATGTTCTAGATATTATTTGAATATACGTTATACTCTCCAGAATCAATGGCATGAAGCCATTGAGGGAACGAAATTCGGAACAAGGAGAAGGAGAGGGGATGCTAATTCTGACAAGGCGAGTCGGAGAGACCGTTCGTATTGGGGACGACGTTTCAATCACTGTATTGGGGGTTAAAGGGAATCAGGTTCGTTTGGGGATTGATGCACCGCGTGAGGTTGCAGTTCATCGGGAAGAGATCTACCAGCGGATTCTTGATGAGGGGGATGACCTGAACGTGGCTTGAAGAACCGCGCGGTAACCACATTCATTGTCTGACGCCGTGAAAGATGGGACGGCTTTTCTGTTTTATGGGGATAAAACGAAGATGAAGAGCCGGAACGACCGTTGGGAGGAGATGTTGGCCGTCCCGGCAGTCCTTTTACGTGATAGGACAATATAGTAGATACAGAACTTTCTTGATTATTCCATCAGTTTTCTTATTTTGATGAAAACCGGATAGGCATGAAGAGTTCTCAGGAGCTGGCTGATCGTTCAACATACTGAGATGGGAAGGCACCCGGCCTGTTTCCACTCCTTCTTGTATGGTTGCAGATGGAATGGGTTGGTGGGACATATCCTGCATTGCCTGGGGGGGGCGACCAACTACCTCCACGGCATCCAGTGGTGTGGAGCCATTTCGTTAACAGCCGATGCATCGGCCATGGCAAAATCCGACAGTACCACGCCAATGTCTCTCGTGCGGCATTTCATAAACTTCAATATTTCAATTTCGACTTGATGACTGTACAATTCGCACTCTTCTAAACAGAGAGGTGGCTTGGGAAGCATAGGGCCACCTGTCTGCTGAGATGAGGATAAGAGGCAATACCGGTTTGCCCAATTCTTTGTATGGAGAAGTGGCCGAGAGGCTGAAGGCGCTCCCCTGCTAAGGGAGTATGGGGTTAATAGCTCCATCGAGGGTTCGAATCCCTCCTTCTCCGCCATTTACCCCTATCTCTCCGCCAAGGGTTCGTTCCCTTGCGACCTAAAACACACTGAAAAACCAATAAAAATAGGAATAAAACCCTGTCGAGAGATCGTCAGGGTTTTCTTGCGTTCGCCATTTTTTGGGCTACAAGTATATGTAGAAGTCACTGGTGTCCCAACGTTACAGGCCAAAAACTCATTTGACTGCATAAAACA